>NZ_JAUBQE010000003.1:0-241212 GCF_036701115.1 Microcoleus sp. Pol1C5
CCCTGACTTTCACAGCCGGCGTGTTGTGGGGAAATCGGCGCAAATTGCCAGCAATAGCAGCGGATTCTGGAAACAATGCCGGAAACAATAGTTTTTCCGGCTCTGCATTGGCGTTGGACAATGAACTGCTGTTACACAATGACAACCATCACGTTAAGAATCAAGAGGCAGAAGTCAATAGTTTGAAGTAAACAATTGCGTGAAAATAGCAATTTAGTTTGCATAAGTATGTATTTATTAAATCCCAAATAATAAAATGTTCAGCACTATTCTTAGATGGGTAATAAACCGCCGCTGGCTAGTTGTTATCGCTACCATTATTGTTAGTCTTTGGACATTTTCTATCATCCCCCAAATGTCGCTTGATGTCTTCCCTCCTTTTGCACCCCCGCAAGTCGAAATTCAGACCGAAGCACCGGGGCTCGCGCCGGAAGAAATCGAGTCTTTGGTAACACTGCCGATCGAAAGTGCAATTAACGGAACTCCTGGGGTAACAGCAGTGCGATCGTCTTCGGCTGTCGGCCTTTCTGCGGTTAAGGTAATCTTTGATTGGGGAACTGAAATTTATCAAGCGCGCCAATTGATAACAGAACGGTTGCAGCAAGCGCAAAGCAAACTCCCTGCTGGGGTAGAAACACCGCAAATTTCTCCGACCACTTCTCCTGTGGGAACTGTTATTACTTATGCTTTTACATCAGAAACTACTCCTTTGATGGAAGTGCGCCGTCTGGTAGACTGGCAAGTCACAAATCGGCTTTTGGCAGTGACAGGCGTTGCTCAAGTCGTGGCTTACGGCGGCGAAGAAAGGCAGTATCAAGTATTAGTAAAACCTGCCAAGTTGAAAGCATTTAATGTATCTTTGCAGCAAGTAGCTGAAGCGGCTGCGGCTGCGAATGTTAACGCGCCGGGGGGGTATTTAATTACGCCGGATCGAGAAACTTTAATCCGGGGGGTGGGGCGGATTGAGTCTCTGGAAGATTTGCAGCAATCGGCGATCGACTCTCGCCACGGAACAGTCGTCAGAATTGCTGATGTCGCTGATGTCAAGGTTGGTGCTGCAATCAAGCGGGGCGACGGCAGTTTTAACGGCAAAAAAGCTGTGATTGTGATGGTAAATAGACAGCCAGTTGCTGATACTCCGACGGTAACAAAAGCGGTTGAGGCAGCAATGGCTGAGGTGCAGGAAGCTCTGCCAAAAGATATTAAAGTTACTGTGACTTTTCGACAGGAAGAATATATCAATTCCTCGGTAGAGAATGTGCGATCGGCTTTAGTTGAAGGCAGTATTATCGTCACCCTTATTCTCATCCCGTTTTTGATGAATTGGCGCACTCTGGCGGTTGTTTTGCTGGATTTCTTTCTGACTTGGCTGTTGGCGTTGCTGGCGATGTATTGGCTGGGGCTGGGGCTGAATACGATGACTTTGGGGGGTTTGTCGGTGGCAATCGGCACTGCGATCGACGATGCGATCGTCTATGCCGAAAATACCTACCGCAACTTGAGAGAAAATACGTCTTCGCTTCATCCTCGCCCGGTGATGGATGTGATTTTTGACGGCAGTCAGGAGGTGCGCGATTCGTTAATTGGAGCGACTGTTATTGGCATTGTGGTGTTTTCGCCAATTTTTACTTTGCCCGGTGTAGAAGGTCGAATTTTTACGCCGATGGGGATTACTTATCTGGTAGTTGTTGTGATTTCTAGTCTGGAATCGCTGTTAATATCTCCGGCCCTTTGCGCTATCTTGTTGCCTACCAAACGTATGAGTGCTGCGGAACCTTGGCTGCCGAGATTTTGCAAGCGCCTCTATCATTTTTTTATACAATTGTCAATGCGATTTTCGGGGATTATTTTAGCTTTAGCTGCTGCTAGCATGGTGGCTGCATTAATTATTTTGCCTTCCTTTGGACGGGTGTTTTTGCCGGAGTTTCAGGAGCAAACTTTGGTGAATACTATTATGCTCTATCCGGGGGTGTCTTTGGAGACAACAGATAGCGCGGCTTTTGCGATCGAAGATGCACTTAAGAGTGATACCAGGTTTGAATACGTACAAGTGCGATCGGGCAGAGCTCCGGGAGATGCTGATGCTGCGGGAGTCAATTTAGCTCACATTGATATCGGTTTGAGCGAGGCAGGGATGAAAAATCGGCCGAAAACTTTGGAGTCGCTGCGGCAGGAATTTGCTAGATTGCCGGGAGTTGCACCAAATATCGGCGGTTTTATTTCTCACCGGATGGATGAGGTTTTATCTGGTGTCAGAAGTCAGATTGCTGTCAAAATATTTGGCCCGGATTTGGATCAACTTCGCAGCATCGGTGCCAAAGTAGAAGAGCAAATGAAAACAGTTGAAGGTATTGTAGATTTGCAACTCGAACCGCAGGTGCCTGTGCAACAAATTCAAATTAAGTTTAACCGTCAAGCGGCGGGTAGATACGGTTTGAAAATCGGAGAGCTTTCTGAAATAATTGAGACAGCTTTGAACGGCAAAGTTGTTTCTCAAGTTTTGGAGGTGCAGCAAACTTTTGATTTAGTTGTGTGGTTGCAGCCTGAAGCTAGAAATAACTTAGAAACTATTCAGAATTTGTTGGTTGATACTCCAAGCGGCAACAAGATTCCCCTCGCCCAAGTTGCTACTGTCAAATACGGTACGGGCCCAAATACGATTAACCGCGAGAATGTTTCTCGCTTGATTGTGGCGGCGGCGAATGCTAAAGGTAGGGATTTGCGATCGGTTGTGAATGAAATTCAAGCTAAAGTTAAACGAGAGGTGGAGTTGCCTTTTGGCTATTTTATCCAGTACGGCGGTCAATTTGAAGCTGAGCAAAGAGCTTCGCAAAATATTATGATATTTAGTGCGATCGCCTTTTTGGTAATTACAGTATTGATGTACTTGTCCGTCAAGTCCCTTCCTTCAACTGCTATGATTATGATTAATTTGCCGATCGGATTAGTGGGAGGAGTAATTGCCGTAGCTTTGACGGGCGGCATCATCTCTGTAGCTTCTTTAGTTGGCTTTGTGACTTTATTTGGCGTTGCCACCCGCAACGGCTTGTTATTAGTAGACAACTACAACACTAAATTTGCCGATGGAATGCCTTTTAAGGAAGCAATTATTAAAGGCTCGATGGAACGGCTCAACGCCATCCTGATGACCGCTTTAACCTCAGCTTTGGGTTTAGCACCTTTAGTCTTAGAAGGCGGGGCGGGCAAGGAAATTTTGCAACCGCTTTCCGTAGTAGTTTTAGGCGGATTATTTACTTCTACTGCCTTGACTCTGTTAGTTTTGCCAGCTTTGTATGCTCAATTTGGTAATTTTTTACGACCTCAAAAACCTCAGCCCCCTGTTGAAGACGCTAAGGTAGTTAATGTGTGATAATTTATAATTATTGTCAGCAAGGAGCCAAACAAGTGAAATCGCTCAAGTCTAATTTAATTATTTTAGGCAGCGTCGGATTGTTATTTTTGGGAGCCTGTAATAAAGGCGACCAAGCAAGCGATCCAAATAGCACTCCAGCCTCCCCTCCTGTCGCCTCTCAACCTGCGTCTTCTACTCCCGCCACTGCTCCTGCAACAGCAACTAAAGGGGGGAAAGTTGTAAAGTCGGGAGCTTACTATTTAGAGTTTGTACCTGAAAAAGAAGCTACCGGAACTCATTTAGATGTTTTTTTGCAAAAAGGGGAGAAAAAGGAACCAGTTCCTAATGCCAAAGTGACGGCTCAAGTGCAGTTGCCGAATGGAAAGCAGCAAACCCTAGCTCTCAAGTATGATGCTGAGGGCAAACATTACGCTGTGGTGTTTCCCGGCAAAGATGCAGGAAGTTATCCCGTGAAAGTTACTGCGGATATTAACGGAGAAAAAGTTGACGGTCGTTTTACATTCAATCAATAGATAGCTGATTTCCTAATGCGCTCTAACTTAGGGGCGCATTAGTTATTAGCCACAAACAACTGCCTCCTGCATTTCGACTACAAAGCCGATCGCGTTTCGATCGCACTTTATTTCCTATTTACTTGCCTGGGTTTTTTTAAACGGGAAAAACACTCGACCTGCCAAACTTTGAAAATAAATCCCACCGACGGTAATTAAAAAGACTAAATAAGCGATCGCCTGCACGACATAGAGCTTATCCGTGTAGCCAAACAGCGCACTCAAAAACAAACCTGGAAACTTGTCTTCGGGAAGCAGTTGCGAGGTATTCCAGACCATCGGCCCGAGAATGCAAGAGTGGATTTTAGTAAATCTTTCGTAATAGAAACACAGTGCTGCTGATTCGCGGTTTGTTTGCGATAAAATATTCATCGCGCTGTCAAAAAGTCCCAAAGTAGATACCACTAAACCCGCTACAATGAAGAGCAATAAAATGCCCATATATTTGAAAAATAGGCGGATATTAATTTTGACTCCCCATTTAAACAGCAGGACACCAAGTCCGGTGGCTGAGAGAATGCCGCCTAAAGCGCCGAGGGCTGGAATAATGCCTTGTTGAAACTTGGCGACGACAAACAAAACAGTTTCAAACCCTTCGCGCAAAACAGCAATAAAAACTAAACTAAATACGCCCCAACCGGCATGAGAGTTTTGCGTTAAAGCAGCACTTACAGCGCCTTCAACTTCGGCTTTCATAAATCGCGCTTGCTTGGTCATCCAAATCAGCATCCAGCTCAGCATTGCGATCGCTATCAGCCCAAAGATTGCTTCTAGCAGCAATTCCATAATCGGTGCAAAAGGCTGATTGGATGCCGACAAAATTTGCATCGTCCAGACCAACAGTACACCTATCAAAGCACTGGCAATAAGTCCAACCCCAACACCCCCAAAAACCCAAGGGCTTAAATAGCTTTGTCCCGACTTTTTGAGGCAAGCGAGAACGATTCCGACAACTAAGGCGGCTTCGACTCCTTCGCGGAGGGTAATTACAAATGTGGGCAATGCTTCGCCAAAATTCATTTTTTTATGGTGGGAATGAGAGTGGTTAATGAGCGAGGTAATTGGCAGATTCTTTACCAATTACCGCTCTTGATGAGAGTGATGTTTTTAGGATGCTGGTTTGAGAACTTTTTGGCTGTCGCTTTCGATCGTTTTAACTAACTGGTTGACTTGTTCGGTGGTTTTTACGGGGGCGGGGGGTGCGATCGCCGTTGGCCAATTTGTTTTCAGTTCAGCCATGTTGGCAACAATTGCTTTGTCAATTTCAGGGCTGGTTTTAGCCACTTGTTCGGCGATATCTTTGTACAGCATTTCCGCGTACATCACAAAACCTCGCGAATCTTGATATTCAATAATTGCGGAAATTTTGCCGTTAGCAACTGCCGCTCCGTATTCGGAATTAGCTGTATCCAACAAGCCGTTAATCACTTGCAGCACGAATTTCGGATCTTTTCGCTGCGTTTCGGGAAGGGCGGCAATTGCTCCATCAACTGCTTGCATTGATGTGTCAAATTCTGCTTTCACTTGAGCCGGATCTTTTGCACCCGCTTTAACTAAATCCTGCAATTTAATTAAAGTAGCCTTAAATTCAGGAATTTTACGCTCGTTTAGCTGATCTTCCACATCGGCATAAATTTCTTCGACTGGATGCCCGATGTGCGGTTCTGCCTGGTCTGGTTTGCCTTGATCCAAGAGTTCTTGGGCTACGAAAAGATGCCCTTTCATCAAGCCAAGTTTAGTCATGTAGTCTACATCTTTGGGTTCGCCTGTCAGCACCACATTTTCAATAGTTACCAAGTCTTTGATTTGGTCGAATTGGGCTTGAGTAATGACATTTTTTGAGACCAATTCTTCGACTTTCCCGTAAGGGCGGCTGGCTTGAATTTTGTTAGAAAGTGCCGGTACTCCTAACTTGGCTTCGAGTTTATCTAACTCTGAAAGAATGGCAGTATTGATGTTGATGCCACCCTTGCCGCCGTGATTCCCGCTGTGACCGCTTGTGGATGCGGGACTGGCTGTAGCAGCGGGTGAGGGTGTGCTGTCAGTGTTGCTAGCTGTGGGGGTGGAAACGCAACCAGCCAGAGCAACGAGGATGGCTGTAGCGGTGGCGGTCGGTAATAAGCGAAAGGATGGTAACATGGCAGTTGCTAATTTTTACTTTATGTGGATTTGGACTCACAAGTTATTAAGAATAATTCTCAATTTGTGAGCTATTCATTCTACCTATTTGCGATCGAGCTTGTCAAATAATTTCATACTTTATTTGAATCGGCGCACCCTGGTAGCAGGATTGGGTTTAAGTGATGACTTCAAATACACCCATGCAGCCAGCTTCGGCGATCGCATCTTGATGGGGATGAAACATATATTTTCCAGGGTAGCCGTAGGTAAATTCTAATATATGTCTTTCAGCTACTCCCATGGTGATGACATCAGTTCTTTCACTGGGATTTAAAGTCATTCCCGTGCGATATACGTCAAAAAAGTTGGCGTGCAAGTGGAATGTTACTGCTGCTTCGTACTCGATCATGTTGAGTACGTAGAGCCGGATTAACTGATTTTTGTAAATAGGGATCGGGTTATTCATATAATAATTAGGCAACCCGTTAAAAGCGTATAGTTCGTTTTTTTCGTCCTCGTTTACGTCATATCCCCCCATGATTAACAATATTTCATCGGCGGGAGGGCGGGGTTTTGGCGGATCGATGATGAACATTCCATATAGTCCTTTACCTATATGGCGAGTTACGGGATCAATATGGCAGTGATATAGATGCAATCCGTAAGGATTGGCATCGAATTCATAAATAAATACCGAACCGTTTTTCACTGGTTTAACGCCATCCATTTCGCTGGTATGAACGCCGTGAAAGTGCAGCGAATGAGAATGTCCGGCTTTGTTATAAAAAATGACGCGGATACGATCGCCCTCAGTTGCCCTCAATGTCGGTCCCGGCACTCGATTGTTGACGTTCCAGGTGTTGAAAGTGACGGCGCTGTTAAGTTGGACGATCGAAGTATTAGCTTCCAGGCGAAATTCCCGAACCGTGCGCCCGTTTTCGCGCGTCACCGTGCCGTAATCAAAATCTCGCGCAATTTGCATCGGGTTGATATTGCTGACGGTGAGTGCATCTGCGGGGATGGGCGGTATTCTCGCGACTGATGTCGGTTTGCGAGTCAAGTTTTGAAGTGCGATCGCGCCGCCCGCTACCCCAGCCCCAGCAATTCCTAGCTGTAGCAGTTGGCGGCGACTCCAGCGCCCAGCCTTTTTAATGGCGGGACGATCGGATAAATCTGTCATACTTATTGAAAAATTTTCTCAAAAATTCACTCGTGGTTGATTATAAGACATTACTAGCTTGTTGTCAATTATTATCAACTGTTATCTTTTTCTGCCAATTCAGAAAATTTCATGCTGATTTCATCTTAGTATGTGAGCTTAAATGTTGGGGTAGATGCTGCCGCTCGCTAACAATGTATAAGGATTTACCGCTATAAATTAGAGTTATGAGAGTTTTGCTAGTTGAAGATGAGCCAGATTTAGGGAAAGCGATCGATCGCACTTTAAAGCAGGAAAAATATATAGTTGATTGGGCTTTGGATGGCAGTGAAGCTTGGGAATATTTAAACAGCCACTGGATGCAATATAACCTGGCTATTTTTGACTGGTTGCTACCAGGATTGTCAGGATTAGAATTGCTGCGGAGATTGCGTGCTAAAAATAGCGCCCTGCCCGTCTTGATGCTAACCGCCAAAGACCGAATGGAAGATAAAGTTGCGGGACTAGACGCCGGGGCTGACGATTATTTAGTTAAACCGTTTGGCATGGCGGAACTGTTAGCAAGATTGCGGGCTTTGCAAAGGCGAGCGCCCCAAATTCAACCGCAACAGCTACAGATAGGAAATCTGGTTTTGGACTGCGGAAATCGAACTGTGTGCCATCTCGATCGAAGTGGCAAAAGCCAGATAATTCCTCTAACAAACAAAGAGTTTCAACTGCTACAATACTTTATGAAACATCCCAACCAAATTATCACTACTGACCAAATTCGGAATCAGCTATGGGAGGCGAGTGCAGATACCTTTAGCAATGTGGTAGCAGCTCAAGTGCGCTTGCTGCGGCGCAAACTTGAGTCTGTTGGTGGCACGAATTTAATTGAAACCGTTCACGGCGTCGGATACCGCATGAGAAATTAAAGCTGTAGGGGCAACAGCGGGCGGATTATATCTCATTTCCAGTATCTGGCTATAATATAGAAAACTCGATCGTAAAAATGACTGCTATGAAAGATTTAATCCAACAAGAGTTAGAAAAGCTCGATCTAGAACAACTCAAACAAGTATTTTAATTTATTGCCTTCCTAAAATTCCGTACCCGATTAGCTACTATTCCAGCAATCGATGAAACTAACTTAGCTGCACTCTACGGCGAATTTGCCGAAGAAGACCGACAACTTGCGGAACTCGGAATAAGCGAATATGCAGAACTCCTAAAACATGAGGATTTGGCATGAAAGCCAAATATAAAAAATGTATTATTATTACCTGGAAATTTTTATTTTAATAGGACTTAGACACGGGTGTCATAAACCTGATTATTTAAGAGCTTATTCTCTCTTTTCTCCTCCTCTGCGTTCTCTGCGTCCTCTGTGGTAGGTAAAAAAATATCATCTTCAACTAATTACCAATTACCAATTACTAGCAAGATATGAAAGGTGAATCAAAATAAACTATTTAATCGAACTCGCTGGCAATTAGCCATTTCCTATGCGGCTGTAATGGGTTTGATTTTAAGCTTGTTGGGATTTGGCGTATACAAGGCGATCGCCCACGCTCACTGGGTAGCCATAGACAGGGAATTAGAATCGGTAGCGGGGACGCTACACGACAGCCTAGAACTCAAATTGCAGCAGCCCGGACGCTTGGAGCCAATAGTAAACGAACTTTTGCCCAACCTCCGCCTAATTGGAGTTAAAGGCATTAAAGAACAGTTGCCAAGCCGCCATATTTTAAGCGCTATAAACCAAGGCTATTACTATATTCGTTTATTTGATTCTTCGGGTAAATTAATTGCTACAGCAGGCGCTTATCCCGAAGACTTACCACCAGAATTTAACTCCCTATACTGGCAAACAATAACTGACGCCAAAGGCAATGTTTACCACCAAATTTCTGTAGCGCTACACACCCAAACACAGCAAGATTGGGGATATTTTCAAGTTGGGCGGAGCCTGCAAGACTTTAATGATTATCTCAGTACAGTGAAATGGGTTTTGAAATTAGGATTGCCTACAGCATTGATTTTGATAGGCTTTGCTAGTTGGTTGTTGGCAGGATTGGCAATGAAACCGATTTATTCTTCCTACCGACAAATCCAACAGTTTACAGCGGATGCAGCCCACGAATTGCGGACGCCTTTAGCGGCTTCGCAGGCGACTGTAGAATCGGCGCTGTTGACGCCTCAATTAGATGAAAAAGAGGCGCGGGAAATTTTGCGGACGGTAGAGCGCCAAAATCGACGACTGACTCAGTTAGTTGCTGATTTGCTGCTGCTGGCTCGCATGGATAATCAGGCGATACGCGATCGCCCTCAATTGTGTTGTTTGAATGACTTGGTGAGCGATTTAGTCGAGGAATTGGCAGCAATGGCGATCGCTTCTAAGGTAGCGTTAACATCCTCCGTGCGAGTGCAGCAGCAATTAAATGTTGTCGGCAATTCCGACCAACTTTATCGCTTAGTTGCTAATTTAATTGTTAATGCGATTCAATACACTCCGGCGGGCGGGAAAGTAACAGTTATTTTAGATTGCAGCCACCAAGAGGCGATCGTTCAGGTTCAAGATACCGGTATTGGGATAGCGGCGGCAGATTTAGAGCGAATATTCGATCGATTCTACCGAGTCAACAGCGATCGATCGCGCCATACCGGCGGTTCGGGACTGGGATTGGCGATCGCCCAAACCATAGCCCGGGCACACCGCGGCAGCCTCAGCGCCCGCAGCGAATTGGGTTCCGGCAGCACCTTTCTCCTGCAGTTGCCTTTGTGAGCTACTATGTGAGGGCAACTGACATCTTGCACCATGTTCGCTTAACAGGCTTTTCGGCCTGTTCCACAAAAATTGAAATATCTTGTGGGGAGTAGGGGTTGGACAGGAGAACCCGCCAGTGAAAGGCTAATTGAGAATTGTGCAAGATGTGGGGAAAACCGAATCATCTTTTTGTGGTAATCCCTTTTGCACAAGAGAGCACGATCGCCGAAAATCATTAAATAGCTATTTCTCAGCAATTAGCAGTCATCACAGAGAAAAATTATGACAGTTTTAGAACAGGGAACAATCTCAATCCATACCGAAAATATTTTCCCGATTATCAAGAAGTCGCTATACACTGACCACGAAGTCTTCTTGCGGGAACTAATTTCTAACGGCGTCGATGCCATTGCCAAACTCAAAATGGTTTCCCGTTCCGGCGAATACGGCGGTGACATGGGCGAACCGCAAATCAACATAGCGATCGACAAAGATAACAAAACCCTCTCAATTTCCGATAACGGCATCGGCATGACCGCCGATGAGGTAAAAAAATACATCAACCAAGTCGCTTTCTCCAGCGCAGAAGAATTTATTGAAAAATACCAAGGCAGCGGCGAGGACGCAATTATCGGTCACTTCGGTCTGGGTTTCTACTCTTCTTTCATGGTGGCGAAGAAAGTAGACATTGATACTCTTTCTTACCAGGAAGGCTCCCAAGCCGTACACTGGTCTTGCGACGGTTCCCCCGCTTTTGAACTATCAGAATCTTCCCGTACGGAACGCGGCACTACTATTACTCTTACCCTCCAAGATGAAGAACAAGAATATGTAGAACCCAGTCGCATTAAGCAGTTAATCAAAACTTACTGCGATTTCATGCCAGTTCCCATCAAATTTGAGGGAGAGGAACTCAACAAGCACAAAGCAATTTGGCGGGAATCAGCCAGCAATTTGCAAAAAGAAGATTACTTAGAACTGTACCGCTACCTTTATCCGTTCCAAGACGAGCCGCTGCTGTGGGTACACCTGAATACAGATTATCCTTTTATTGTCAACGGGATTCTTTACTTTCCAAAACTGCGCCCGGATGTCGATGTTACCCAAGGCAATATCAAGCTATTCTGCAACCAGGTTTTTGTCAGCGACCACTGCGAAGAAATTATCCCGAAATTCTTGATGCCGCTGCGGGGAGTCATTGACAGTACCGACATTCCCCTGAACGTTTCTCGCAGTTCTTTGCAAAGCAATCGCACGGTGCGGAGAATTGCTGATTATATTGCGAAAAAAGTGGGCGATCGCCTGAAAGAACTCTACCGCGACGACCGCAACGAATACATCCGCTGCTGGCAAGATATCGGCACTTTTGTCAAGTTCGGAACTCTCAACGATGACAAGTTCAAAAAGCAAGTCGAAGATATTTTAATCTACCGCAGCACCTACGAACCAACAGCGGACAAGCCAGAAACTGTAACGCCAGAAGTTCAGGTGCAAACTGAGGAAGGAGATTTGTGGCAAGATGTCACTCCGAAGTCGGAAAATTCTACTTCCACGCAGCCTTACACGACTCTAAAAGAGTATTTGGAACGCAATCAAAAACGCCAGGAAAATCGTGTGTTTTATTGTACCGATCCGGCGTCTCAAGCAACTTACGTGGCAATGCACAAAAGCCAAGGTTTAGAAGTGCTGTTTATGGATTCTTTCATCGACACGCACTTTATCAGCTTCTTGGAAAGAGAATACTCAGATGTCAAATTCTCGCGGGTTGATTCCGACATCGACGAAACGCTAATTGACAAAGAGAAAGAAGCGGAAATCGTCGATCCGGCGACGAATAAAACTCGCAGCGAACAAGTTAAAGAAATGTTCCAAAAAGCTCTCAATAAGCCGAAAGTGAACATTCGCACAGAAGCTTTGAAGTCGGACTCTGCGGAGGCGACGCCACCTGCGATCGTACTTTTGCCGGAAGCTTTGCGCCGGATGCGCGATATGACGGCGCTTTTGCAGCAGCAAGCCGCCGAATTCCCCGAAGAACACGTTTTGCTGGTGAATACCTCTCACCCGCTGATTCAAAATCTGGCGAGTTTGAGTCAGGGTGCGATTATTCAAGGCGGCGGGGAGTCTCCGTCAAGTCAGTTGGCGAGTATGATTTGTCACCACGTTTACGACTTGGCTTTGATGGCCCAGAAGGGTTTCGATGCTGAAGGGATGAAGGATTTTGTCGAGCGATCGAATCAAGTCTTGACAAAATTGACTGAACGTGCAATGTAATTAACCCCCCCAACCCCCCCTTGCTAAGGGGGGGAGTAAGAGTCTATTTCTATTGGTAAAGGGATAAGTCAAGCCTTCTTCCTTCTTCCTTCTTCCTTCGGGTATAATGAAATGCTGCACGCAAAAAACGGTAATCTGGAGGGAAGTATGTCACGGAAATGTCAGCTAACGGGAAAGAAGGCTAATAACGGTTTTGCAGTTTCTCACTCGCACCACCGCACTCACAAATTGCAAGACGCCAATTTGCAGTGGAAGCGGGTTTGGTGGCCGCAGGAGAAGCGCTGGGTAAGATTGCACCTTTCTACAAAGGCCATTAAAACCTTGCAACACAAGGGTTTGGAAATCATGGCGAAGGAAGCTGGAATTAATCTTTACAAGCTTTAAAAAACTTGGCTAAATTAAAATGAGGGCGATCGCACTATTCAATGTGCGATCGCCCTTACTTTTAGAGAAAAACCTTTACTAAAGCTATTTTCGGCATTTTAGTAAATAAGTAGTCATCTCGCCTTTGCCTTTAACTTCGATCGCGCCGCGACTTTCAAAGGAATACTTTTCTCGCAACTGCTGATAAGTTGTCTCTGTTACCTGAATACACCCCGGCAAGCCGTGAGATTCCATGCGGGAAGCGGTGTTAACGGTGTCTCCCCACAAATCGTAAATAAATTTTTTAATACCGATGACTCCGGCGACAACCGGGCCGCTGTTGATGCCGATTCTGATGCTGAAATCTTGATTGTGGATATTGCTGAAGTCAGTAATTGCCTGCTGCATATCGATGGCCATTTGGGCAATCGCCTCTGCATGATCCCTGCGGGGCATTGGCAATCCTCCTACTACCATGTAAGCGTCGCCAATGGTCTTAATTTTTTCCAATCCGTGCTTTTCTGCTAGGAGATCGAATGTGGAAAAAATGTCGTTAAGCAAGGAAACTAATTCGGGGGGAGAAATTTGGGAACTAATTTGGGTAAAACCGACTATATCTGCAAACAATACTGTTACTTCGGCAAATGTATCGGCGATGATGCTTTGGTCTTGTTTTAATCTATCGGCGATTGGTTGCGGTAAAACGTTGAGTAGGAGACGGTCGGATTTTTCTTGTTCTAAGCGCAAAGCTGCCTCAGCTTGTTTGCGAGTTGTGATATCTTGAACAGTACCTTCATAATAAAGCAAATTTCCGTAGGAATCGCGCACGGTATAAGTATTTTCCGAAATCCAAATTATGCTGCCATCTCGGCGGTAAATTTGAGATTCAAAATCCGATACTTTTCCTTGTTCTTCTATGAAGCGGACAACTTCGGCGCGGCGATCGGGGTCAACATAAAGTTGTTGGCTAATATCAGTTAGTGTGCCCACCAATTCCTCGCGTGAACTGTAACCGTAAATGCGAAGCAAAGCAGGATTGGCGCTGAGATATTGCCCATCTGGGGTAGTTTGAAAAATGCCGACGATCGCATTTTCAAAAATGCTGCGGTATTTTTCTTCAGCTTGCCGCAGCGCTTCTTCAGCCCGCTGGCGTTCTCGCGCTTCCATTGCGAAAGTTACAGAGTCTGCTAGAGAAACAGCGAAACTTTGTTCTTCAATCGTCCAAAAGCGGGGCATTCCTACGTGTTCTAAACAGAGAACTCCTGCTGTTTCTCCGCCTATTTGAATCGGCGTATCTAGCATAGAAGTGATGCCCAAAGGAATTAGGTAAGATTCCGCAAATTCTTTAGTTCTAAAATCGTTTTGCGCGTCAAAGGCAGCAATTGCGCGTTCTTCTCGCAGTGTTTGAAAATAGACAGGATAGTCTGCTGCTGTTAATTTCAAACCGTGTGAGTGCTGGTTGAGAGTGCGATCGAACACATCCAGGCACTCCATCTTGGATTTAGTGCGATCGTACAGCCAGACGCTCGATCGGACAACTTCCAGAGTACGGCTAGCAGTTTGAGTTATTTGTTGAAGCGCTTTTGTGAAGTCGCCTTGATTCAGCGCTTTATTTTTGGCTAAATCAATTAATGCCGATTTCTGTTTCTGTAGCTGAAGTTCGCTTTGTTTCAGGGCATTTGTCCGCTCTTCAACTCGGATTTCCAGCTTTTCATTGAGCTTTTGCAACGCTATTTCAGCTTTGCGGCGATCGGTGATATCTGTCCCGATGCAGAGGATGCCCAAAAGTTTGCCCGCTGAATCAACCAGCGGTTTATTTGCCCAAGATACCCAAACGCGATCGCCACTGCGCCGGATATTTTCATTTTCATAGCTGGTAAAGCGATCGGGATGTTGTAAAATTTGACTATAAACCAACTCTAAATTATTTCCTTCAATGTCCGTCGGTGGAATAATGGTTCCCAAGGCATTTTTTCCCAGAATTTCTTCCTCCTTGTAACCAAAGAATTTTTCGGCAAATTCGTTAAAAAAAGTAATATTGCCGTCAGCGTCCAGTTTCAGAATAATACTGTTAGCATTTTCCACCAATTCTCGATATTTAATTTCGCTCTCCCGCAGAGAATACTCGGCTGATGTGCGTTCAGCTACTGTCGCTGCTAATAACAGCGAGGTAATCGTAATTACACCCATAAAAGCTTGCAAAAATAAGATAGCCTGATTAATATTGTCGGCTTTTGCTGTGAAGGGTCCCCCTCCATGAGAACTGCCCAAAATTGCGATGATTGAGACAATAAACGATGCTATAACAGCAGCTCGCTGACCGAATTGAAGCGCCGCCCACATGAGCAAAGGAAACGGTAAATATTCCAGGGGATAACGAGAAATCGAAGCTTCTTGTTTCGACTCAAAGACCAGCCAGCTCACCCCGATCAATAATATTAACCATACTCCTCGCTCAATTAAATAAGTTTTCTTGGTTTCTGTTTTTATTTTTAAACGATTTGCGGTTGCTTGAGGACGAATAAATATTAAAATTAATGGAGTTATAATTAAAACTCCCATTGTGTCTCCCAACCACCAATTCCATCGAGCAGACCAATATTCGCTCCACTCTATTTTGCCAGCTAAATATAGAGAAAACGCGCCAATAGTGCAACTAATTTGAGTAGCAATTAGACCGCCAAACAAAATTAAATTAATTACATCTTTCAATCGCTCGATAGAGGGACGAAACCGGAACCAGCTCAGGGCGGTTACTGCAAAAACCGCTTGCAGAATTGCCCCGGCGTTTCCTCCCAGCCAAAGTGCAAATATCTGTTCAGTTGGGTTAACCAAATTGAGCAAAAATGTGCCCAAAACTATGGCAGGCCAGACTTTACTCCCAAACAATAAAAGTCCGGCTTGGGCAATTCCTGCAGGTGGCCACACCGAGGCAGCAAAAGGATTGACACCTTGAATTGAAATTGCTAGCCTCGCCCCCACGGCGTAAGCGACAGCAACGACAGTTACTTGAACTAAGTACCGCCCAATTCGGGATTGAGGGAATCGAAGAAACTGATTTAGGTTCAGATTCATACCGAGTTTTAAGTTTTAGGGAATTTCACATTTGGTCTTTAAAGTTCACAGCAGAAAGAAGGAAGAGGGATCAAGCAAGAAAGAAGCTAATGTAGGGTGCGCAGTGCGTACCTTACCCTATACGTTGCGCGTTAATGTAGGGCGATGCACTCCGCACCTTACCAATTATAAAGGCTTAGTTGATGGCGGCTTCAATCCACTGTTTCAAGGTAGGATTTACTTCATCAATGAGAATTTCATGTGATTTGTGAGTTGCTCTTTCTACGACTTCAACTTTGCCTGCTTTCAGCGAACGACCCGGAACAATCCGATAGGGAATGCCGATTAAATCGGCATCTTTGAATTTAACTCCGGCCCGTTCATCGCGATCGTCGAGTAGGGTTTCAATGCCAGATTGGTTTAGTTCTGCGTAGAGTTTTTCGGCGACTTCTACTTGTTGGGCGTCGGAAATATTGGGGATGCTAATGATGGCGTGATACGGGGCGATCGCCACTGGCCAAATTATCCCGTCTTTGTCGTAGGATTGTTCTACGGCCGATTGAGCTAGCCGCGACACGCCGACGCCGTAGCAGCCCATCATAAAGGGCATTTCTTCGCCTTGTTCGCTGGTGTAGGTAGCGCCCATTGCTTGGGAGTATTTTGTGCCTAATTGGAAGATGTGGCCGACTTCGATGCCTCTGGCGCTTTGCAAGGTTTGTTCGGGGTTGTGCACTGCCCGATCGCCTTTTTTGGCAGTCCTGACACCCACAACCGTTGCTGGTAGCGGAAATTCTTTGTTCCAATTGGCCCCGACAACGTGGTATCCTGATTCGTTTGAACCGGTGACAAAGTTTGTCAGGTCAACTGCTGTGCGATCGACTAAACGCAAAAATTTAGAGTTTACCTGCTTGCTTCCAGCGATATAATCATCAGCAAGATCGGGAGCAATATAACCGAGAGGTAAAGATTTAGCAGCCCATTTCCGCTGAGCTTCTGCATCGGGAACAGTCAAAAATAAAACTGTTTTAGCTTGATAATTGCCCGCTAACTTCGTCAATTCATTCAGCAACTTTACCTGATTAACATCTTGGTCGCCGCGAATGCTTACCAATACCAAGACTGTGATACCATTGTCGTAAATAGCTTGGTAAAGCACATTTTTGACAATTTGCGTCGGAGAACATTTCAAAAACTTGCAAAGTTTATCAATTGTTTCAGTTCCCGGCGTTTCCCGCTTTTCAAAAGTGGCAAAGGGCGACGCTTCGGCATCAGCAGGCATCGAGACAGCCTTTTCCACATTAGCTGCATACTGACCGTCTTCAGTATAGAGAACTTCATCTTCTCCCGCTTCTGCCAACACCATAAACTCTTGAGAACCAGAGCCGCCAATTGCTCCAGAATCAGCATCGACTGCTCGGAATTGCAAGCCCGATCGGCGCAGCATATTGCTATAAGCTTGAGCCATATCCTGATAAGTTTTTTTCAGGCTTTCTTCGTTAGTGTGGAAAGAATAGCCATCTTTCATAATAAATTCGCGACCGCGCATCAACCCAAAACGCGGGCGAATTTCATCGCGAAACTTAGTTTGAATTTGATAGAGATGTACGGGCAATTGCCGATAGGAACGAATCATATCTTTAGCAATTGTAGTAATCACTTCTTCGTGCGTTGGGCCCAGTCCCAATTCTCGCTGCTGCCTGTCTGTCATGGAAAACATAATACCTTCCGCTTGAGTATAGGTATCCCAGCGGCCGGATTCTCGCCACAAATCTGCCGGTTGCAATTGCGGGAGGAGACATTCTTGAGCGCCGGTAGCGTCCATTTCTTCGCGCACAATTTGAGAGACTTTTTTGAGAACTCGCCACATCAAAGGGAGATAAGCGTAAAGGCCGCTACCGATGCGCCGGATATATCCGGCACGGAGTAATAGTTTGTGGCTGGGAATTTCTGCTTCTGCGGGGTCTTCGCGCAGGGTGACAAAAAGCATTTGAGAGAGTCGCATAGCTGATTTCCTTAAAATACCGAATGATTGTAATCTCAGATTAACTTCTGATATTATCAGACGTGAGGCGAATTTGATTAAATATATGAATAAAATTTGGCAAAACTACGAAAAAGGTATGGCAGTATTTGATAATTGTCACTCTCCTACTGTGCAATCTCAGTGGCTTGCTTTAAAAGATGAAATAGGAGAATTTGTTCGAGAACCTAATTTAAGCGAAATTTGGGATATTGTTCATGCTGCTGGTCGATTGCTTTACAAACTAACCGGAATTCCTTTCAATTTACTGGCCTATCCTACTGTTCGCAAACACAGTCAACGTTTTGAGGAGTACGGCTGTATTCGCAGCATTCCCAACTGTGAGGGTAAATGCTGCGGCAAAAATTCGTAGCCTAGGCTGCGACGCACCCGATATCATGTTTGTTGAATTGCCGGCAATTAGATATAGAAACCCTCGATCGCAACCGACTGCTTATGCAGATCCCTCCCTCGGAATTACTAGATAGCTTTGAGCCTAAAAATCAAACGAAATCCTCAACCAGGTAGCGTACTATACGATATGTAGAGTGCATTACATCGCACTTTACTACTATTGATAATTGGTGGGGATTGCCCCCGCCTCAAACTTGCCACTTTTATGCGATCTCTGCTGCTACCAATCCCTTAAAAAGTAATTTCTGACTTTAGACGGATTTATTTTTTAGCTTCCAGAGCCATAATAAGCAGTAAGGATGAGATCACTATAGAACTGAGTTACCACTCATCCCAATGTCACTAAGAAGGGCTTCCGTAAGATAAAGCCGAACCCAAACAGAACCTCATCTAAAGATTACAAACACCCCTAGAAAAAAGTTGGGGGCATTTTTCGCTATGCCGAGTTAGGCATAAAAATTAAGGAGGTAAATTATGTTTCAAAGCGAGTTATTAATGTCGCTGTACACTCCAAAACTCGATAGGGGCCAAATGCCAGTAGAAATGCCTGTACAAATGCCTGTACAAATGCCAGTAGAAATAGATGTGCCATTTGACCACCCAGATATCGGAGGGCTGATGTTGTTAAGCCCTCAGTTTTTCGTGGCATTAATTGCCGGAGTCATCATGGCTTTCGGCTTCCAATTCCTGTTAACAAATTTCTCGATCGCCGCCAAAATATCAAATTGGGACGAGGCTTTACCCGACGATGACGATGATGATGAGTCCGAAAGTATAGGCCGTAAAGTTCGCAAAATCGAAGGTTTAGTCGGGGGTTGGATTTTAGTCACCGTTAACCTGGCTTTATTTTTGGCTTGTTTTCTGGCCGTCAAACTAACTTCAATTGCCTCAGTAGACGGAGCGGCAATTATTGGTGTGGTAATCTGGGCTGCGTACTTTTTAACCCTGGTGTGGCTCGGTTCTAGCGCCGTCGGTTCTATGATCGGTTCCTTGATAAAAACTGCTTTTTCAGGCGTTCAAGGCCTCATGGGTACTGCCGGTGCAGCGATCGGCGGCAAGATGGCTAGCGACCAAATGGTCAACACTGTAGAGGCCTCTGTGGCTGCTGTCCGCCGTGAATTGAGTTCGGCGGTAGACCCGGATAGCATTCGCGAAACACTGCAAGATTATGTGGGTTCTTTGCAGTTACCGAAATTAGATGTTAAGGAAATTCGCGGTCAATTTGAAAAGTTGCTGGGCGATGCAGATATCAAATCTCTTGCGGGAAGCGACGTTCTGAAGAATGTTAACCGCCAGACTTTTGTGGATTTAGTTAAGAGTCGCACAGACTTTTCTCAAGAGGAAATAACTCAAGTTGCTGACCAACTCGAAGGCGTTTGGAAGCAAACTTTTGGCAAGCAGCAAGAGCAGAAAGACCCGAATTTAGAGTTGGTTGATTTTCTCAAGTTTGCGGCTCCCGATTTGCTGAAGTCTGACGAACTCAACGCCAAGCTGTCTCAAATTCTGGAAAGTCGGGAAAACAAATCGGAATCCAGCAGCGGCATGAAGCGAGCGATGCAGTTGGGTGTCGAAGCTCTTGTGGGCACTGTTTTGTCGCGGACGGATTTGTCTGATTTGGATGTTGAAAAAATCTCTGGTCAGTTGCAGCAACTGACAGCCAAAGGGACGGAACAAGCTAAATCTTTGGCTTCTAAGGTGGGCGACAAAGTGCCTGCGCTGCCTTTCAATACAGGTAAGGCTGATGTGGAAAACTACTTGCTGAATACCCAACCTTGGCATCTCAACCGGGAGACAATCAAGCAGGAATTTAGGGATGTGATTTACGACCCGGAAGCTTCTCCGGGAGCCGTTTTGCGCCAGTTAGAGCAGTTTAATCCCGATTATTTTGTAGGGATTCTGGGCCGCCGCGAGGGGTTTGCTCCTGAACAGGTGACGGAAATTGCCGAACAGCTTGAAGGTGTCCGCCAAGAAGTGTTGGAAATCGTGCGAGATGCTGCTGGTGAAGAACAGTCTCAAGATTTACGCAGCCGGATTGAAAATTATTTGCGATCGACTGGCAAAGATGAGCTGAATCCTGAAGGTATCGAACGGGATTTCCAAGCGCTTTTGGAAGACCGGGATGCTGGTTTTGAGGCTTTGCGCGATCGCCTGTCGCAGTTTAACCGCGATACTTTGGTGCAGTTGCTGGGTCAGCGGGAAGATTTTAGTCCAGAGGAAGCCGATCAGTTAATCGGCCGACTGGAGAGTTCGCGCGATCGCGTGATTTCTAGAGCTCAAGAATTGCAAGAGCAAGCGCAATCGAAAGCCCAAGAATTGCGGCAAAAGGTAGAAGACTATCTCCGCAATACTAATAAGGAAGAACTCAATCCAGAAGCGATCGAACGCGAGTTTCAAACGCTGTTAAACGACCCGGAAGCGGGATTTAAAGCGCTGAGAGAACGCTTGTCTCAATTCGACCGCGATACGCTGGTGCAGTTGCTGTCACAGCGCCAAGACCTCAGCGAAGAACAGATCAATCAGGCGATCGACCGGATCGAATCTGTGCGCGACAACATTATCCACGCGCCGCAAATAGTGGCAGATAGAGCTAAGCAACAGTACGAGGAAGTTACTGCAAAAATTGGCGAGTACCTGCGGAATACAAACCTGGAAGAACTCGATCCAGAAGGCATCAGTCGGGATTTGACTAAATTGTTTGAAAATCCGAAAGAGGGTGCTTTGGCACTTCGGGAAAGACTTTCTCAGGTCGATCGCGAAACTTTAGTCAAGCTGCTGTCGCAGCGGGAAGATTTGAGCGAAGAACAGATCAATCGGACGATCGATCGCGTGCAAGATTCGATTCGCAGCATCGTGAAATCGCCGCGCCGCTTGGCCTCTCGCGCTCAAAAAACAGTCCGGGATTTCCAAGGCAGTTTGGAAAATTACTTGCGGAATACGGACAAGGAAGAACTCAATCCTGAAAGCATCAAACGCGATTTGCAGTTGCTGTTTAGCGAGCCGGGAATGGGGATGCAAAGTTTGGGCGATCGCCTGAAGCACTTCGATCGATCGACTCTGGTAGCATTGCTGTCGCAGCGGGAAGACATCTCGGAAGAGGAAGCTAACAGAATTGCCGACCAAATTGAATCTGTCCGCAACCAAATTGTCGAACAAGTTCAAATGGTTCAGGACAAGTTTCAGTCGGCAATGGACGGTATTTTCGGAAAAATCCGCGATTACCTCAATTCGCTCGATCGACCCGAACTCAACTACGAAGGCATCAAGCGGGACTTACGCAAAGTGTTTGACGACCCGCAGGCCGGATTTGACGCGATTAAAGAGCGTTTAGGTGAGTTCGATCGCGGTACTTTAGTTGCCCTGCTGAGTTCTCGTTCCGATATTTCCGAGACTGACGCGCACCGAATTGTTGACCAAATGGAAGGAGCCCGGGACAGCGTTTTATTGCGATCGGAACGCCTGCAATCTGAAGCCAAAAAACGCATCAAACAGCTCAAAAATAAGGCTAAGCAGCAAGCAGAAGATGCGCGCGAAGCCGCAGCAACTGCTGCTTGGTGGCTGTTCGGTACGGCTCTAACTTCTGTAGTTGTTTCTGCTTTGGCTGGAGCAATAGCAGTCGGTGGTATTTCTGGGTTGTTTAGCTAGATTTTCAACGAGTTTGAAATAAAATTCTCCTGATTCTAGGCTGGCTGTGTGCCAGCCTATTTTCTTTGGAATAATATCAGAGTCCTTTAGGATTCTATAGTTGGCGGAAACACTCTCGATAAATCGAGCGCCAAGTCGTGAAAATAAGGCAGATTAACAGAATCGTTGGGCAGAAAAATCAGCGTCCTGCGATAACCAAATTGACCAGGGGCATTCTGATACGGATCGCTGTAACATTCCAAGCAAGTTTGTGATAAATTAAATATCCAATAGTTAGAGATTCCGGCTTCAGCATAAAGGGGGAGCTTAACCTGTTTGTCGTAACTCAAAGAAGAATCTGCAATCTCAATCAGCAACAGTATATCCCCTGGACAGGGGTGAGAGGAGAGATAGTCGTCAGGGCGATTTTGTACGAGCGAAAAATCAGGTTCAGGTTCGCTGTTTGGCGGTAAAACGATGGGAGATTGACACTGTAAAGTTGCCCGCTCTGCTACTATGGCGCTTAATTCCCGCAATAATCTTCTCCGACAGGTTTCGTGAGCGGTACCTTTAGCTGCCATTTTCACAAGTTGTCCCTTGATTAACTCAACTCGATCGTCCTCAGCAAAAAATCCCAGTTCTGTCAAGCGGTGATATTCCGCTGTGGTGAAGCGTTTTGCAGTTGCGGACATAACAGCCACCTCAATACAGGTCTGTTGCGATTATAGGCGATCGTCGATCGGCTAAACCATGCTAATCATGAGCTCCGCTAACAACAATCTTGGCAAATTTCCCTCATCCTTTGGTTGCAATTTTTCCCAATTTTGGTAAATTTACTCCCCGAACTTATGTCCGGGATCATCTCTGTCTTAAGCAAGATTCTAGCATCACTATTTATTAGGTACTTTAACTTAAGTAGCAAACAAAAGTTTTCTCACAAATAAGAAAACTGAGCAATACATATTATTTTGGAGGCTTGAATGACCTTTACTACCAGTGCTTACGACCAAGGAAAAGCAGATATTAAGCAGTTGAGTGTAGACGACCAATTAGGTTTGCTGTGGTTTGTTTACACCCAAATGGGCAAGTCAATAACGCCAGCGGCTCCCGGTGCTTCCGGTTCCGACATCGCTCAGGGTTTGTTCGATCAAGTCAAGCCTCTGCCCCACGAAGAACAACTACAAGTAATGCGCGACATTGCCTCAAAAGCCAATACTGAAATCAGCCGGATGTACGGCTCGATGAGTCCTGAAACCAAGCTGGCTTTTTGGTATTTCCTCGCGGTAGGAATGGACGAAGGAACTATTATTCCTGTGCCTCCAGACTATCAACTTCCCGACGCAGGAAAAGCTTTATTAGGAAAGATTGAGGGCATGGATTTCCAGCAGCAAATTGATTTCCTTCGCGGTACAATTTTAGACATGGGTGCTGAAGCCGCTCCGGGGGCTGGCATTTAAAAATAGGGCTTACGAAAAAAAACCCGGTTTGTAGGGGAATATGGGGTGCCCCAACGAGGCATCTAAGAAGAAACCCGGTTTTTAGCCTTTTGATGCGTAAGTCCTCAAAAAGATTAGTAAGTAGATCAAACTAATACCCCGCGCCAGAAACCCGGCTTCTTCAAGAAACCGGGTTTCTGGCTGTTCGGTTTTTTTAGGTTTACGGCGAATACCCGCACTTTACAGCTAATAATTGAATTCAAGGGATTTGTTCGCCACAACTTCCGGCGCAGCGACTGTTAAACGCATATCTTCGGAGCCAAAAGTTAGCAAGGGCTGGCCTAAGTTTAAACTGGCAAAAGGACTTTCTTCTGCCACTTCTAATTCGCCTTTAATCAAACCGATGCGAGACTGTAATCCTCCTTTAAACAACAGCAAGTTTCTGCGGTCAGCGCTGAAAACATTTCCGCTAAAAGGCAGCGGTAAGGCTAAAGTTTGCTTGCTGTAATTGAGGCTGCACAGTTGACGGTTTTCTTGGCTAACTGTGACTCGGTAGCCTAGCGGTGCTGCCTTTACCGACTCGCTGCCTTCCCAGGTAAATTGAGCTAATTCTTTAGGAAGTCCCCAAATTTCGCGCCCGCCGGCTACCGAGTTAGGATTGTCTACATAAATATGGGAAATCCAAGCACCCCATTTTCCTGTATAATTGGCGATCGCGCTAACTACAATTAACTCATTGTACTCCATCACCGAACCCAACCCGTAGGAGGATATATAAATGCCACCTAGGGTTTTTCCTGGCCATAAAGAGACAATTTCTAACTCAGAGGGAACCAAGGGGCGCACTCGTGCCACATCTACCAATTGTAAAGTCTGAACAGCATAACCTTGCAGATTCCAAGGTGCAGGTGGATATACCATTTTCAGTCATGAAATGTATGAGATTTTATATTTATTTTAGCTTGCCACTTCAAAAAGCAACAATTTTTGGTGTTTCTTCACAAGTTGTTAGTAATTTACTTTATTTAAACAAATTAATAGGTGACGATAAATTTGATGAATAATTGACGTGGGTTCTCGGTTGTATGGGGGCGGGTTTAGTAATATTGTTAGTAGGAATTAGATATTATTCGTAAAACCCGCCCCTACAGATATTATCAGCGTTTATCTGCGGTTAAAAACCTCCAAATCTACTTACTCGCATAACCCGT
This sequence comes from Microcoleus sp. Pol1C5, assembly GCF_036701115.1. Classification (NCBI taxonomy): domain Bacteria; kingdom Bacillati; phylum Cyanobacteriota; class Cyanophyceae; order Oscillatoriales; family Microcoleaceae; genus Microcoleus; species Microcoleus sp. Pol1C5. Next base: position 24,344 of record NZ_JAUBQE010000003.1, read on the forward strand.
GCTCACCAAAAACTCCCGCAACTTCCTAAAGAATTGAGTGCGATCGCGCCCTTGATAAACTCTCTCCAACAACTGCCAACCTTCCGCTTCCTGGCCCATGACATACTTGTTCGCCATGAAGGCCGCCAAAACCCCTTTCACCTCCCCATTTTCACTCAGACGCTTGTTAGATTCCAGCCAAAGCTCAGCAGAATTTGTGTATACTTCCACCGGATACTGTTTGCTAACATCTTGCATTTTACCTTGGCGGTATTGCCAAATTTGCAGCGGAAAGCGAGAATCAGCGTAATTTGTAAAAGCCTCGGAAAATCGGCCGTCCTGACTCTTAAACTCTAGGATATCATTTTTGCCAAAATCGACTATTTCGTAACTCACATTGCCCCAGAAATGCTTGATGTGACTGTATTTGTTAGCCCCCGATTCGTAGCGGTAAATAAACGAATAATTGCAGCAGCGGACGCCGCTTTTGATTGATACTAAATCTGCGAGCACTTCCGGTTCCTTGTCCCCGTCCAAATCACGGATTCGCAGCGATAAAAAACGTCCTTCTGATATTTCTTCGCTGGCTCTTTTGTCGGGATTATCTACTAGAGAGCGAGTCGGAATCAGCACGGGTTCTTCTAATAAAGTTTTACCGTCGCGGATAATTCTGATGCGTAGATTTTTAGCATTTTCTGCTTCTTTTACGAAAGAAACTTCCGCCCGAACTTTCCCCGCTTCCGAGATTTCTGTTGTTCTCGGCGGGCCGATATTCGGCGGAACTTGGGCGATATATTGGGCAGGAACTAAGGCAGTTTGACCGGGTTTGGCGATCGCCTGACAGAAAAAAGTTGCGACTTCGGCGCGAGTAGCATTGCGAGTAGGTTCTAGCTGTTTAACAGCCGGATAATTCACCACAAGTTGTTTTTCTGTGGCGGCGGCGATCGCACTTCTGGCCAGTTCGGGAATATCCCGCGCATCTTCAAACGTCGCATCCAAAATCTCAGCCGCCGACCCCGTAGGTGTATATTTCAAGCCGCTGGTTAAAGCTACCAAAGCCTGCCAGCGGGTAATATTCAAAGTGGGGTTAAAGATACTGCCACTGTATCCAGACATAAAACCCGTCTGATAAGCTTCTCGAATTGCTTTAAAACCCCAGTAATTTGTAGGAATATCTGCAAAGTCGATCGGAGCGCGGACGGTTTTGGCATCGGGAAAAGCCATGCGAACCATCGCCGCAAACTCAGCGCGGCTGACGGGGCGATTCGGGCGAAAAGTGCCGTCTTCGTAGTAGCCACTGATGATTTTTTTCTGCGCTAACTCCTCTATGCAAGCTTGCGCCCAATGGTCGTTAACATCCTTAAATTTGGCTTGAGCAAATGCCGGCGCTACATTCAGACCCGGAAACATTAAATTCCCGATGATTATCCCCAGGGCTACCACTAAAGCGATGATAGCTTGCCATCTGTGCGATCGAATCATAGAACAGACTCCTCTACTTACAAATTGGCGATCGAAATTTTCGGAAACTTTATATAATATCAGGTATATTAACCCGATTTAATACCCTTTATTATAAAATTACCGGCGACTAAGGACACGGCACTGCCGTGTCTTTACTTTTTAGAGTTGGTATAATAAAGCTTACTTCGACTCTAAAGTCATCTCCATCGCCATTTTTGTTGTGATTGTAGATTCTTCTGAGCTGCCCGCATTTTTAGCACTCATTTCGCTATTTGAACTAATAGACACAGTAGAGCGAAAAGGAATTAATCTATCCAAGCGCCCTGTAACTTTTCCCCGACCCTGAGAACTAAAAGATTTTAGGGTTAAGGTAGTTCCAGCAGGCAGTAGGGGAGAGGTAATATTTTGGGGGTTTGCTTGCTGCTCTATACTTACATTCATAGAGACAACTCCCTCTTGCCAGCTATCCAATTCATAGGTAGCAATGTCATTCACATTCATGCCACTGAAATCAGAGGAAGAAGAAACGCGCCATTTGGCTCCTTTTCCGACTGCTTCGGCAGGCAGCGGCGAGGCTAGTTGTTCTAGAGATTTAGACATTTGTCCAACCATTTGTTTGAGGTTGTTGTCAGCTCCTTCGGGCAAAATAATGTCACCTCCTTTATGAAAACCGCGATTGTCCATGATGAAAGAGCCTTTCACTCCCACCATGCTTTTGAGTGCGGAACGCATGGCATCTCGGACGGCTGGTGGCATATTTCCAGTATCGCCGACGATATCTGAGTTAGTATAAGCAAACTCGTAGTGAATATCGCCGTTGGGATCAATTTTAGTGACTTTTGTCTCGAAAGTCATCACCGATACTGGAATTTTAGCCCCAGGCGAAGACCGACCGGATGCGGATATTTCCATATCTGTTTTTACGGTCATAACAGTTGTTTCTTTGACATCGATAGCTGGTTTTAAACGCAGTTCCTGTCGTGGTTCCACTCCCGGATTTAGCAGTTCCACTTGCGGGGTTTTCGAGTTGGGGGCAGGCGCGGATACGCCAGGGGCTGGCTGCTGCACTACAAGTGGAGTTTCCGCGCTTAGGGAAGCAGGAGAAAGCTCGATCGCCCATCCGGCACTCGCCAAACAAAGAGATGTAATAAACAGTGTTTTTTTCATTAACTTAATTTCCTGTTATTTGAATGTTTTCTTGTTGCCACAGTCGATCGACAGTCACGAATTTGTAACCTTTATACAAAAGCAAGGGAATTATTTTTTCAGCCGAAGCTGCAACATCTTCGCCACCGCAATAGCCGTCGTGCAGTACAATAATTGATCCGTTTTCAGTTTGCTGCACTACGCGACTAATAACTTTCCTAACCCCCGGCCGCACCCAATCTTCCGGGACGACACTCCACATTACGGGGCGATATTCCCACTGTTGCAATAACTCTAATGTTCGTGGCGTAAAAATGCCGTTGGGCGGCCGCACATCCCGGATCAATTCTGGGTCTAAATCGCAAGCTTTGGCAATTGCTTTTTGCGTGTCTTCTAAACTTTGTTTTAGTTCATGAGTTTTGAGTTTGGCAAACGATATATGCTGATAGCCGTGGAGGCCGATCCAGTGTCCGCGCTCGCACACTTCTTTAGCCGTTTCTGGATGCCTGTCCACGCAAAAGCCTAGCCAGAAAAAACTAGCTTTGATGTCGTATTTATCTAAAATTTTTAACAGTTGAGGTGTGTGCTGACGGTGCGGCCCGTCGTCAAATGTGAGGGCAATTTCTCGGCTGTTGATATCTCCCGTCCACAGACATCTGGGAAAAGCCGATTTGAGAATGGGATGAACGACAGGAAACAGGGGTGCTAATGGCATTGATTAACCTTGATAAATGCGATCGGGTAGAAATGAAGCTGCGTTACAATAGAATAAAGTTAACTCAATCTAGGTAAATATGACAACTACCGTTGATATTGGAACGCTAATTGTCAGCAGGCCGGGAACTTGCGGCAGCCACCAGCGCCTCGCCAAAACCCGAATTACCGTAAAAAATATTGCTATTGATTTTAATGCTGCGCTCACTCCAGAACAAATCATGGATGAAAAACCGCACTTGACTTTATCGCCAATACAAATTTATGGTTTACTAGCCTACTCTTAGGCGAATCAAGACAAATTTGACGCGGATATAGCAGCAGAAAAGGCTGATTGTGAGTCCGATCAATCTGAACAAACAATAAAAGTTAAACCGTTACAATAAAATATAATGAGAATATTTGTAAGGTTATATGAGAGCTAAATAACTATCTGTAATAGATGAGTAATCCCTCCTTGAAAAATCCCTTAACTCTTTTGATAGAGCCTCAAACTATCTCCCATTCATCTACCTCTATCTCACGGTCGATGCGATCGCCCTCCAGCGTTCTCCTATACTGAAAACCAGCATAACTAATCGATAAACGATCAAGGAGGAACAATGACCGAGGAATATTTAGCCGAACGAACAGTTTCAGCCGTATTTAAGGAAGAAGAACAATTAGACGGTGTAATTCGGCGGTTGCTCGATCGCGGAGTTTCCCGCGACCACATCTCAGTAATGGGAAAAAACTTTCAATCTAAAACTAAAATTGCCGGCTTTATTACTAAAAAAGATGTGATATTAGGCGGTCTGCGAAGCGGGGCGATTTTTGGTTCCTTATTCGGTTCTTTTTTGGGCTTGCTAACAGGCGTCGGCGTGCTGTTTATTCCCTTTGTCGGTGCAGTAGTATCGGCGGGCCCGCTGGGTGCGGTACTGTTGGGTGCAGCTAGCGGCGCGATCGCAGGTTCGGCCGGTGCGGGCCTAGTTTCCGCTTTGGTCGCTTTGGGAATGCCGGAAGAGAAAGCAACTATCTATCAAACCCGCGTAGAAGCAGGCGAATTTCTGGTGATGGCAGAAGTTCCCGCAGATAAATCGGGCGAATTTCAACTCTTGCTAGAAAGTGCAGGTGGCGAAGAAGTTTCAGTTAGCGAAATGACCCTGCCGCGCGCCGTTAAAGGTCGCTGCAATAGTCCGGCAGATTTGTCTCCAGAAGTGCGATCGCACCTGTCGGAAGCAGCTCAAAAAACCTTTATCGAATCCTACAACGCCGCATTTGATGAAAGCAACGACTCGATACAAGCCGAACACACCGCTTGGAACGCCATTCACCAGCAGTATGAAGAAGATGAAAACGGCGTTTGGACTAAGCCTTTAGCAAAAGTCTAGTCTTCCAATCGCAGCAAACTAATAAAAAATACAATCAAGCCTCTAGAACTGCGGTTCTCGAGGCTTTGACGATTTTAGATTTTAGATTTGAAGATGGTGCAAAATTTAATTCGTAAAGACTTGGGAATTATCGAAAGTCTCATTACTGTTTGAAAGTGGTATTGCATTAGGTTGCGTTGTCAAGTACAATCTATAGGCTTACAATATAAAGTTGAGTTAAGCAAATGCAAAAATACGTTTGTACAGTTTGCAATTACATCTACGATCCAGCAGAAGGCGACCCCGACGGGGGAATACCTGCCGGTACTGCCTTTGAAGATATCCCCGACGATTGGGTTTGTCCGACTTGCGGGGCGGTAAAATCCGATTTTGAACCAGAATAAGCGAGAAAAAATTTGTCCGATCGAATGCTCAAAATTACAGTCATCGGCGGCGGTGCTGCTGGTTTTTTTAGTGCAATTACCTGTGCCAAAACCTACCCGCAGGCCCGCGTCACTTTATTAGAAGCTGGCCGGCAACTCCTGGCAAAAGTTCGCATCTCTGGCGGCGGGCGCTGCAACGTTACTCACGCTTGTTTTGACCCTGGTGTTTTAGTGCAGAATTACCCCAGAGGTGGGAAAGCTCTGCGCGGTGCTTTTACTCGATTTCAACCGCGCGATACTGTAGAATGGTTTGCCGGTCATGGCGTGAAGTTGAAAACAGAAGAAGACGGGCGAATGTTTCCGATTACAGACGATTCGGGGACAATTGTTAACTGTTTGATCCGCGCTGCTGAGGATGCAGGCGTAAAAATTCGCACTGGCGATGCAGTAGTTTCTGTAAAGAAATTAATAGGGAATACCTCAGAGGGCGAACACGGCGACACCGCCCCTAGTTTTGAAATTGAGTTGAAGTCGGGGGAGAGACTTAAGTGCGATCGCATTCTTCTCGCTACAGGCAGCAATCCGTCGGGTTATAAGTGGGCAAAAGAGTTAGGTAATACTGTAGAACTACCCGTTCCTTCTCTATTTACTTTTAATATTTCCGACAGCCGAATCAAAGATTTAGCCGGAATTTCTGTTCCTAATGCTAAGGTGAAATTGCCGGGAGCTAAATTAGAACAAAGCGGGCCTTTGCTAATTACTCACTGGGGTTTGAGCGGGCCTGCTGTCCTCAAACTTTCGGCTTGGGGTGCGAGATTTTTGCACGATCGCCATTATAAAACATCTGTGCTGATTAATTGGCTTCCCCAGTACAATGCGGAAGTTTTGCGGCAGCAACTGCTAGCAGTTAAGTCGCAGTTGTCGCACCGATTGATTGTCTCTAGCTGTCCGTTTCCGGTACCACGCCGCCTCTGGGAACGCTTGACAAGTTCGATCGGCATTGATGAGCAAAAACGCTGGGCAGACTTATCTAACAAAACCCTCGATCGCCTCCTGCAAGAAATCGTTCAAGGCGAATATGAGATTGCAGGAAAAGGCGCATTTAAAGAAGAGTTCGTCACCTGTGGCGGTGTCAACCTCAAAGAAGTCGATTTTAAGACAATGGAAAGCCGCCGCTGTCCCGGACTTTTCTTTGCCGGCGAAATCTTGGATATCGACGGCGTGACGGGCGGTTTCAACTTCCAAAGTGCTTGGACTACAGCGTGGTTGGCCGGGAACGCGATCGGCAAACCATCCGATTTTAGATTTTAGATTTTAGATTGGGGAATATTTGCTCTGTAAAGGTTTGGGAGTTACGATCGTGCGATCGGCTTGCCTGTATTAAATTTTGTGTTATTTTTGAATAAAGGCGCACTAAATGTGCGTTAACTTCGGCTTGCAGACAAAATTCGCAGTTTTGCGGAGTTAACATCGGGGAAGACAGATGAAAAACTTGAATCTACAAACCCTAAAGTTCGATCGCAACCTTGACAGCCATCTTGACTCACCTTTCATCGAAAAAAATGGCTTGCTGGAATTCAACCCCAAATTTATCACTCCCGAATTTTTAACAGCCTGGACATTTGAAACACACCTGTACGGCGAACAAGTTGCGATCGACCACTTTGTCATCACATTTCCCACCCGCAGCGCACTCGAAAAATACGCCAAATCTTTTCGCCCCTTCGGCGCCAAAACAGTTGAAGGCCCCGACTTATTCCCGATCAACTTTTGTTCGGAAAACATTAACGTTCCCTCCGATTTGTGGCTGCATTTAATGACCTTATTAATGCCAGCGGGCGGCTTAGTAGTATTAGATGCGCCCCACGCAGCCGGCGACCAAAAAAACCGCTTTCAGCAAGAAAGAGGATTAGCAGCAGTTCACCACGTTGCGATTCGAGTCGACAACGTGCAGAATGCTGCTACAATATGGCAAAATAAAAACTTCAAACCCCTGTCCGATCGGCCCTTAGATTACGGCTCATTAACCCAGTGGTTTCTGCAAAACCCCGCCGGACAAATTATCGAATTAATCGAGCGCCACCCCGGGAACAACGCCACTTTCGACTGCCAAAATATATCAGGTTTGCGCCTCAGTGAAGTCGCCAGTCAGTAGGACAGGCAAGATGCCTGCCCCACAATTAACAATTACCCATTTCCCATGACAAAATAAAATATATGGTCGCATTAAAAATCCCCAAAGTCACCATTCAACCGCCAACATTCAACTCAGTTGAAGAAGAACGCCGCCACCGCAAACAGCGTTTAGCCGCCGCATTTCGATTATTTGCCCGCTTCGGATTCAGCGAAGGAATTGCCGGACACATCACCGTCCGCGACCCCGAACACCTAGACCATTTCTGGGTCAATTCTTTTGGAATGCACTTTGGTTTAATTCGAGTCAGCGACCTAATTTTAGTCAACCACAAAGGCGAAGTTGTTGAAGGAAATAAACCCGTAAACGAAGCAGCATTTGCCATTCATTCCCAAGTACACAGCGCCCGCCCCGACGTAATCGCAGCAGCCCACGCTCATTCTCCCTACGGCAAAAGTTGGTCGAGTTTGGGCCGCCGGCTTGACCCGCTGACGCAAGATGCTTGTTCTTTTTATGAAGACCAAGCTTTATTTGACGATTACACCGGAGTTGTTTTGGAAATCGAAGAAGCTAAACGCATCGCCAAAACTTTAGGTGAGAAAAAAGCTATTATTTTACAAAATCACGGACTGTTAACAGTAGGTCAAACAGTAGATGAAGCGGCTTGGTGGTTTATTTCAATGGAACGTTCTTGTCAAGCGCAGTTAATGGCCGAAGCAGCGGGAAAACCAATTCTCATCAAGCCAGAATGTGCGCGTTTGACACAGCAACAAGTAGGGTCTCACCGTATGGGATGGTTTAGCTTTCAACCGCTTTATGACATGATTGTGCGCCGGGAACCCGACCTATTAGATTAGAAACTCGGCGGTTGAAACCGCTACTAAACAAACACAGCCCGCCTGCGGCAAATAAAGAATGAAGGGGGTATTAAAGCCGGATTTAGTATCAGGAGTGCAAAAGTTATAAATTCATGCTGAAGGCGAGTCAAGCCAAGCTATCAAATCCTCTTGACTGGTAAAATCTAACAAGATTTCTCCTAAATCCTCCAAGAGTTGGGGAGATAGCTGCTGGATGCGAGTTTGAATTTCTGGTGGGATTTCACCAGTGCGCCGCACGAGTAGACGCAGGATTAATGCTGTTTGCCCCTCAATTATGCCTTCTTTACGACCTTCTTGCATCCCCTTAATAACAGCACCGCGTTGGTCTTCAAAAAACATTTCCCGCTTTTCCAATTCCTCTAATTCCTTAAGGGTTAAATTAGTTCTGCTGGCGATGGAAAAAGCTGTTTGAATTTCGGGAATTGTTGCAAACTTTTCCGGAATTTCATCGAAGAGGGGAGCATTTTTGATAAAATAAATCCAGCTTTGAATTAGGTTTTCGACTTGTTCCAGTTCTTTATTAAACTTGGGAAGTTCGACAAACACTAATTCTATTTCTCTGTTATAATACTCGAAGTTTTCTTCGAGTTCTTTAAATACAAAATGAGTGAGAAATTTTTCTGTATTTTCAAAGAGAATAAAATCAGTAATTGTTAAAGCAATCAAAGGATTTAATTTAGAGTATCCTTCCCTGGGTCGGAGTTGAGTTGCGTAGGTTTTGGCGGCATTGTACACTACCCGTTTAGTAAAAGCTTCTACATTTATTACCTGCATTTCGATAATCACAGTTTTGTTGCCTGTAATTTTGGCTTTAACATCCAGGTAAGTGTCTTTTAATCCAGTAACGCTCGGCGCGGCGTAAGGGTCAATAATTTCTAAGTCTTCAATGGTTGGCTGTGCGTCATAGAGCATAGCATTGAGGAAGCTAATCAAAATGTCTTTGCTCTGGGGCGAACCAAAGATTTTTTTGAAACCAAAATCTGTTTTAGCACTGATGAAAGGCATAATTAGTAATGGGTAATTAGTAATTGGGGCGTTTAAATCACAAAAGTCCTTCCATTTCTAAATCTTCAATAATCTGCAATCCGCGCGGGTCGCCGACTCGCAAGAGCGAAGATTTAGCATCTTCCCGCACGCCCATATCTTCATCTTCTTCTAAAGCTTCAATTAGACCATCGATCGCCCCAGCGTACACTATATTATTCGGCAATTCGCGTGCCAGTTGCCCGATCGCCCAAGCGCAGTTGCTCCGCACAGCAGACACAGCATCTCCCCGCAGCGCTTCAATCAACGGCGGAATCGCCGCAATCACCACATAGTAACCAACTTTTGCCATTTGACCCAGAGAACTCGCCGCCCACAAACGCACCGCAGAAATATCAGTTTTCAGAGCATCAATTAAAGATGGCAAAGCGCGGTGGTCGCTGCAATTTCCCAAGGCCCAAACTACCCCTTTGCGAACGTAACCGTTCCAGTCGCGGTTAAGTTGAAGAATCAGCGGTTCCACAGCATCGGGACTCGGATTTCGCCCCAAAGCATAAGCCGCGCTTACCCGCACCAAGGGGCAACCGTCTCTCAATAAATTAATTAAATGCGAAATTGCTCGATCGTCCTGCAGTTCGCAAAAAGCCCGCGCCGCAATCATCCGGTGCTGAGGTTCCGGGGATTCCAGCAAAGGCAGCATTTCCTCGGGATCTGGCAGCGGGGGTTCGGATTCGTCAAAATGATCCAAAGGGCTTTCCAGTTCCGTGTCAGTATCAAGGGCGTTGGAGTAGTCGTTATTGTTCATAAAAAAACTTTACCGCACAGAGGATGCTCCTAAGCAACTCAGTCAGCACTCAGCAGTCCGCAGTCAATAATTCTAGGGTGCGCGCGCAGTACCTTACTACAAACAAATACCTCTGCTGTCACCTAAGTTAATAGCGAGGACTTCAGTCCTCATAATTGCTGTCACCTAAGTTTGTAGTGAGGACTTCAGTCCTCATAATTTGGATGAATCCGGACTAAAATCCTTACTACAAAGGAATATCTCTGCTGTTACTTAAGTTGGTAGTGAGGACAGAAGTCCTCATAATTGGAATGAATCAGGACTTTAGCCCTGATTCCAAACCAGTAGAATTTATATTTCAAAGGGATTTGAGCATCGAGAGGGAATGACTTTGATAGCCTAATTTTTGATAGAGATTCACCGCAGGCTGATTGCTCAGAAATACTTGCAAACCAATTTGCTTATCGCCCCTTTCCCGCGCCCAATTTTCAGCATGAATAACTAAAGCTGCACCGACTCCTAGACGGCGATGTTCCGGTGCTACGTACAGCAAAAAAATGTGAGCGTAGCGTTCTCCGGTGGTTTGGTCGATCGCATTTCCCAACCACAAACATCCGACAACCGATGTCAGATTTTGGGCTTGAGATTGGGGATTGAGATACTGCAAGGGAAGCGCCGGCAAAATTTCTGCCTCTTCCTGGCTGTTTTTCTGGCACTCTACCCACCAAACCGGCGTCTGGTTAGAAAAATACTGCTCGACAGTTTGAGCCAAATGCCCCAATTCCCCGTCCGGGTAAAGCTCTTGGTAAGTCCGGTGCATAAACTTTACCAGTTTTGCTCGATCGAGTCCCGATCCTGAGCGCAGCCAGTAGCCCGGTATTAGTTGAGCAGACATCAGCTCACCGGACACGGAAAGCGGAATAATTTAGCCCCAAGAAAATTGGATTCAATAGTGCCGCTTGCTTTTGGGGGATCGCTTCCTCAATCGGTGCCGGGGCCGCCATGTCACCAGGCAAAAAGATGCGAGCACTGACTGCTACCAGAGCCGCGAAAAATACTAATACCGCTATTAATGGAGCAATGTATTGACGAATGATACCCATAACCGCAAAAACTTAATTCTTGAGTTGATATTATCAAGTGTACCATACAAATCTTGTCAGCTATAATGGTTGATTGGACACTTAGCTCAAGCTTGAGCGATCGCAAATACCAACTAACAGAAAATCTAATATTATGAGTGCCTCGCCTGCTGTTTATGAAGCTCTGGCTAAGTCAATTGTTTTTTTGAATCAAAAACCTAACGCGCCAAATGAAGTTTCCAGTTTCCTAGATACTAATGGCTACTATATCGATCGCATATTCGACGACCCAGAAACAAACTTTTATGCCATCGGGTTCGGTTCATCCAATCCCGAAAACCCGCCCGCCCTCGTATTTAAAGGTACAGACTTCATCGACGGCGACGCTATTTTTTCCGACTCGCGGGACATTGGTTTACCGGAATTTGAAAAGAACAAAGATAATATCAAAAACTGGCTCACAGAAATCGGTCAAAATACTGGTAAAAACCCCAACCAATTATTGCCCGATGTCATCGGGCACAGTTGGGGCGGAGCAGTCGCTCAAATTGTAGCAACCGAATACACATCTCTGACCGGCGATATCTTTACTTTCAACTCTCCGGGAGTTTCAGCGAGTACATTCACCAGTTTTCGGAGAAATCTCAGCAGGGCCGGCAACAAAAATGTCACTCACTACATTGTCAGCGGAGATGTAGTCAGCTTGTTTGGGGAAGCATTTATTCCGGGTAAAGTATTTATCCAAAGTTTTACAGATCCGAGTATTAATCCCTTAACTGTTTTGGCAAAACATCGAACTGAAAATTTGTTAACTACTCCGCCCGTGGGTTTTTTGCAGAGGCAAATTTCCGTAGAACAATTAAACAGTCCCGAATTTGCTTATAACAACGACTCAGATTTTAACGAGTTTATCGCTGCGATGAATTTCGCCCTGCCCAATGTGTCAGTCGCCATCAGAACCAGAGGCGGTGCAGAGAGTTTGAGAACAGCACCAGAATTTTCTTTTGTGCAGTTAATCAGACAAATGCAGTACGGTTTAGCTCCCTTACAACCGAATTATTTATCAGGGGACGCTCGGAACAATACTGCTACCGGGGGCCCCGGAGAGGATACAGTTATCGGCAACGGCGGTAACGATACTCTCAGAGGCAATCGAGGTAATGACAGCATCACCGGTGGTGATGGCGACGATTTCTTGTACGGCGGCAGAGATAACGATTATTTGGAGGGTGGCGACGGAAACGATTTGGTTTCCGGCGAGTTGGGCAACGATTTTTTAATTGGTGGTGCGGAGCGCGATCGCTTTGTATTGGAATCCGGCGGCGGAGCAGATGTGATTTTAGATTTTCAAGATAGTGAAGATTTAATTACACTGTCGAGGGGTCTAACTTTTCCTCAAGTTAGAGTAACCCAAGGTGTTGACGGAGCTTTAATTACTATCCCGATTACTGGCGAAATTCTTGCTACTCTCCGAGGCGTAGTGGCAAGCGATATTACGCGGGTAGATTTTGTATAGCTTTAGGGTACTCAAAATTTGTATTTTTGGGGGCGCAAAACCTGCCTTGGTTTTGTATCGAGAGTGTTTTTTTGTATTAAAAAATCTCTATCAATTTGCACCTAAAAAGCCCATAAAAATGACCAATTAATATGGTCAATAAAGGAAGTTTATAGTAAACTAAGTTAAGTAGCTTAAAAACTAATTCGCTCTCAAACGACAGGAAATAAAAAAATATGCCCTCCTCCCCCGCCGCTTACGAAACTATAGCCAAGCAACTTGCTTACATAGATGACGATCCCGCGTTTCAAACTTTAGTTCAAACAGGCTTGAGTGCTGCTGGCTATCAAATCGATCGCACCTTTGACGATCCCGGAACTGGATTTCACGCGATCGGCTTAATTTCCACCACCCCAGACAAACCGCCCGTTTTAGTATTCCGCGGCACCGACTCGCCCGTAGACGATATTGCCAACGCAGACCCGCGCGGCACAGGTTTCAACCAATTTGAAGCCAACAAACAAGCGTTAGGAAATTGGTTGACCCAAATCAGTCAAGATACAACCAAAAACCCCAGCCGCTTGCCACCAGACCTTCTAGGACACAGCTTGGGCGGCGCCATAACGCAACTAGCCGCGACCGAATTTACATCTACTATTGGAGATGTTGTCACCTTCAATTCTCCCGGAGTTGCTCAGAGTACAGTCAATACATTCAAGCAGAAAGTCGGCGCCGGAAAAAATGTAACTCACTACATAGTTAGCGGCGATTTTGTGAGTTTGGGAGGAGAAGCTTTTATCCCCGGGAAAGTAGTTCTTCAAAAATTTACTGACCCGATTATCAACCCGCTACTGGTCTTGGACAAGCACACGCAAAGCGGTTTGTTAACTGATCCTCCTCCCGGCTTGACTCAGACAGAAATTTCTGTAGACCAGTTGAGCAGCCCTAATTTCACTTTCACAGATTCCGATTATTTAGAGCTGTTAGCTGGCTTAGACTTTACACTGCCCGCCTTGGGAACATCGCTGGAATCCCGCAGCAGTTTAGAGAAATTAAGAACCACTCCGGGAGCCTCATTTTTAACAAACGTTGTGGCAATGCAAACTGCTCTGGATGTCTCCCAAATTAATAATTTAGTAGGCGACGATGCTAACAATACCGCATCAGGTTTCGCAGGGGACGATATTATCACTGGCAATGGGGGAGACGACACCCTCAGTGGCAACAAAGGCAACGATATTATCAGCGGTGGCAGCGCCAACGATCTGCTATTAGGTGGCAAAGGGGATGACAATTTGAGCGGGGGAGAAGGAAACGATACACTCATTGGTGCAGCGGGTGCGGATCTCTTAATCAGTGGCGCTGGACGCGACGTACTTGTGTTAGGAGTAGGTGCCGGTACAGATACACTTATAGACTTTCAAAAGGGTCAAGATGTAATCGGTTTGAGCGGAGGTTTGAGCTTCAACCAACTGAGAGTTACTCCAGGCGATTTTATAACGACGATCGAAATTGCCAGTAACGGCGAAGTTCTTGCCAGTATTCCCGGCCTTTCAAGTAGTCCCCTAACAGCTAGTGACTTTATTTCAATTTAGTTGGTGGCTGGTAATACAGATATTTGGTAGGGACACAACAATGTTGTGTCCTTATTTTATCTTATGAAGGCACGCACAATTTATACCAGTTAATGATTAAAAACATCCATATTCCTGTAGGGGCAGGTTCGGCGGAATATCGAAAAAGTAGTGCAGATATTGGTAAACCCACCCCCGCCCGAATCTTATAGTTATAGCGATCGGACTTGATATTAATCGAAATCGTCTAGTCCAGGTCTGGGCATGGATGCTAATTTTTTCTCATCTTCTAGGGGCAGAAAGAAAATCGTCAGCATACCGGGAATCACAGCCAGCGCGCTCATCAAAAAATAATTTTGATAGCCGAGATTCTCCTGCAAGTAGCCGCTATAAACGCCCGGAATCAGCACTCCTGCGGCCATAAAAGCCGTTGTAATTGCATAGTGAGATGCTTCGTATTCAGGGCGGACAGTCCGCATCAAGAACACTGTATAGGCAGCTACGCCAAGTCCGTAAGTAAATTGCTCGATCGAATTTACAGCATAAGCCCATTCAATCCCCGGTTGATTGATTGCCAACAGCCAATACAGCACGTTAGTTGAATTTTGCAGAATTGCCGTCGGCCACATCCATTTTTTCAATCCTTGTTTTGCAATTAAATAGCCGCCCAGCAACCCTCCAATTAACAGAAAAATTACTCCGATCGTACCCGATAACAGACCCATGTCCGATGTAGAAACTGCTAATCCTCCTTCCTCCACTTTATCCATTAAAAATGGCGGAGCCATTTTAAACGTCAAGGCATCGCCTAACCTAAAAATCAAGACATAAGTAACAATCCAACCAATTTTATCTTGCTGAAAATAAGTTTTAAAGGCTTCGATAAAGCTTGTTCTTTGTTGGGGGGTGTCGGATTCCAGATCGTAATTTCGAGGATAGGGAAGATACCACCGCTGAAACAGATAAATCAGCACAAACATAATCGCACAAATGCCAAAGGCTGTCGCCCATCCGTAGTTAAGCGCAGACACGCTAAAATCCGAACCGAAAAGTGACAGTGGAATGTTTTGATATATTTTGGTGTCGCCTGTATTTCCAGTGACTAAATGCTGTTCGGCCAGTTTCCCGGCTAAAAAAACCAATAAACCGCTACCGGCAATGACAGCACCTCTATAAGCCGTGTTGCGAACCCCGACAAACAAGGCTTGCTGGTCTTTATTGAGAGTGTTTAAATAAAATCCGTCAATGGCGATGTCGTGAGTAGCTGACACAAAGGCGATCGCCGTAAATATAACAAGCGATATAATAATCGGTGCCGGCGTCAATACACCAAAAGCTAGGAAAGCAAACAGAAAAGCACAAATGATCTCGGTTGTTAAAATCCATTTGCGTTTGGTGGAATGCAAATCAACAACTGGGCCCCACAAACCTTTTAATACCCAGGGAAAAGACAACAGACTTGTCAATCCGATGATCTTGTTGGTGGTTCCCAGATCTTTCAAAAAAATCACCGACATTAAATTAACGACGGTGTAAGGGAGACCTTGAGCGAAATACAATACTGATACCCACAATCCAGCGTTCTGCTTTTTTTCCATTGCAAAGATATTTTGGCGAGTTACTTATCTAATTTACTGAGTGCGAGCGACAATTCCGGTCAATTAAACCGCTTGCATCACAGTATATGTCATTCCGATGCCAGCGGCAGCCATATAAATAGTGTATTTTAGCATCCTTCTGACTCACAAATATTTCTATTTTTGGGATAACCGTGCAATAATTTTTCTCCCTTAAAATGAACGAGGTAAGCGCGAATATTATTGTCCCAATGATAAGTGCCATAGGTTCGCAGCAGTTCCAAAGCACTTTCTTCTATTTGGTAGGCCGTTTTTGGACTATTCGCCGGACGTTCGGGACTGTCAGGATTAACAACAATTAAACCTGCATCTAGAAACTGATGCACAGTCTGGCGGCGCACAGTTTCCCGCGTATTTGGCGCATATTTTTTACTGTACTCCTCCTCCATAAATTCCATAATTGGTGTTATTCCCCGAAGTGGAGATTTTGCCAATCCCCAAGCATCCTTTGGCTTGAGGTCAAGCAAAGCCAGAAGGGTTAAGGCGGAACGTTCGTTAAGCTGACCTTTTGGAAAACCCAGCGCTGCAAGTATTTCTAGAGATTCATCAATACGGTTCTTGATTGTTATCGGACTATTTTCTAACGGATTGGTCGCCTTCAGCAGTTGTGTCTCGACAAGTCGATCGATCTCCCGCTGTGTAGGAAATATTTCTCCTATTTGAGCGCCAAGTAAAAGTAATTGCTCTACATTAGGATACTTCAAATTGCGTAAATCCGTAGCATTAACTTGAGTGTGTCCGTTGAACAGTCGGAAAAACGCATCTACCAAACTCGAATTTAGATAAACGGCCAATCCCCGCGCCAGGGTGAGGTCTAATCCGCGTCCCTGTTGGTGAAAGTAATTCAAATGGTTCTCAAAACCCACGCTAGAACTATTAATTTTATTGGCATCCCAGACAACTGCAACAATTCGCTTTTTCTCTTCCTTTGAGGAGAAGCGCTTGCTCAAAACATAATGTTCGTTAGGTACGAGGAGTGCAGCAGTTTTTTCCGTGACTGCTAAAGCTTGATGCTTTCTCGTTGCTGTGGGATATTCAACACCGCCAGCCGAGAAGTGGGCCGGATAAATCAGCGGAACTGTACCGTTCTCAGGTTTTAGCCGCAAGTCAGAGCGAACACGAAAATCTACAACTTTTCCGGTGGAAACTGTTAAGCCTAATTCCTCTAGGGTGCAAGTAAATTGAGTTATTTGCTCGACTACTTTCTGGCTGACAGAATCCGGTAAAATCCGAATAAATTGCTCGGAGTCTTGGGGATTAATTAGGGCGGTATAGGGCAGTTGGTGAGACAAAACCAGGTCGTCGCCCGCGCTGCTGCTTGAGGTAATTAGTACAGTATCTGGCTGTTCTATTTGTTTGGTGGCGCGCACAATAATAGTTTCTTGCAGCACCGCATCATCGCGAAATGGCAACTGTCGGGATTCAAAGATGTGTACTTGGCGTAAAGCCATCATTTGAAGGAATACTTTGCGGAAGTCTCGAAAGTATAAACCGTTGCAAAAGCTGCGGGGAGTAATCGATACTAATTCACCGTTTGGTTTGAGCAGGTGAGCTGCAGCAACTGTAAAGCCGGCGTAGAGATTGCTGGTTTCTAGTCCTATAGAACGCAGCAAGGTTCGGGCTTGGGATTTAGCGTCTATCTTGGCATAGGGAGGATTGATAATTGCATGGGTAAATTCCCGTTTTGCTTGTTGTGTAAATAGATTGGGCTGCAACATATCGGCGCTGTCTTGAATAAAATCAATTTCGCGAACCTCACAGGTAAAAGATATCCCAAAATGCTGACATTCAATACTGCATAATTCTAAGGTTTGCTTGAGGTATTCAATCAAAATAAGGTCAATTTCATAAGCTGTAACGTGCAGGCTGTGCGGTTTTTTTGGGCGCTGGCAAAGTTCGCAAACAACGGCTGCTAACAGCGAACCAATTCCTGCACCGGCATCTAAAAGCGATATATCGGGACAGTTAAATTCAAACATTCCCGCCATCAAACTTGCGACTGAGGAAGGTGTTAAAAATTGTCCTTTTTCTCCTCTCTGGCTTGGCTGCAACTTTCGGGTTGCTTCTTGGCGCCAGCTATCTACTCGATCGAGTAAATTGCTTGCAGTTGAGTAGCTGTTACCCGGAAGGGCTAGGGTTTGAAAGTGCGGTAGTATCATTTGTTCAAAAAGTGCGATCGCCTGTTCACTGTATTTTCGCCTAAAATTGCACCGATGTGCAAAAATGTCAACCGCACTATAAAATATATAACTTATCCAAAAGTATGTTGACTGTTCATATAGCTAGATCGGGAGGTAGCTAACGATGACACAAACTGAAACCAAGCGTTATGATTTTACTTAAGTCTCTAGGTCTAAGTTATGACAACTGTCAACTGGAATGAAGTTTTAGATAGTATTTCACAGAATGCAGAAGAGTCAGAAGTCGAAGATCGATTTGTCAAACGCCTTCTAAATGCACTGGGATTCACATCTGATGAGTGGGTACAAGAGTTTAAAACAGGGAAGGGTTCTGCTGATTTTGCTGCTCGCAAGAATCACGATGAGGATAAATTTTCATTTTCTAAGATTAACCCATACTTAATCATTGAAGTTAAAGGGAGAGTATCAGGAAAGGCAATCAATAACTTAGCAGAAGGTACTCCCACGTACAAAAAAACTAAAGAACAGATAACACGTTATCTTCTTGATGCTAAGTGCCAAACATCTCAATGGGGTATAATCACTAACTCAACAGATATCCAGCTATTCCGTAAACATGGTAAAATCGTATTGCCTGCTACTGACTGCATGAGGATAACCAAAGATAATATTATTAAAATTATTACTAAAATTAAGAACTTGCTGGAAAACCCACCCACAGCTTTAACAATTTGCATCTATAATGATAAGGGAGGTGTGGGAAAAACTACAACTACAATCAACTTGGCGGCGATTCTTCGACAACAGCAGAAAAAAGTGCTTGTTGTTGACTTCGATCCACAACAAGGAGATTTAACAGATTCATTAGGCTTACAGGAGGGAAAAATCAAACTATCTGATTGCCTGATTAAGACAGCACTTAATGTTAAAGAAACTCTTCAAGCATTTAATGTGAAGAATAAAGCAGGTCTATTAGTTAAGGTGTTTGATGTCATCCCATCTGATTCAGGATTATCGAAGTTCATGACTCATGAGTATGAATCACAAATTGACAAAGGTTCAGCAAGGCTGCGAGATTTGCTTGATATTTTTGTTCGTGATTATGATTACATCTTAATTGATGCACCTACGAACTGGACTTTTTTTAGTAAAAGCTGTGTGATAGCTTCCGATGTAATCCTCATGCCAACAGAACACAATAACTTTTCATCTTTAAAAAATGCTGCTAAAGTGATTAAAGTATTCTTACCCGAAGTTAAGAAGCTTAGGCAGGACGGTGGCCCTATTGCGTTGCCGATATTTTTCAATAGATATAAAGCAACAGAGGCTTCAATCAAAAGAGCAACTGCAGAAATTAAAGCAATTCTTACAGTTAAGAAAGGAGACACTTATCCTCTAGATCCTAATTTGTTACCCTATTATTGGCCTAAATCTACAAAAACGGTGATTGACACAACTATATTCACTGTTCCAGAATATGAAGTTGTTTCAAGTGCAGCTTTTTCTCGAAAACCAGCGGTTTTTCAAAACAAAAAAGCCGCTGAAGATTATTTTAAATTAGCTAGGGAGTATTTCTTGTATGAATAATTCAGAAAACATCGGTAAGTTAATGCACTTGGAGTTAACTAAAATTGAATCAGCAGAATCCTGCTCTGAGTCAGAGTTTATTATTGCCGGAGCAGCCGAAGCCATCTTACAATCGGGTAATCGAAATTGGATTCCGATTATCGTCAAAGAAACAGGCGATTATCAGTATGAAGTTGTGAGCAATAACTTTGTCTATGCTGTTGCTAAAAAAGCTCAATTAGAGCGAGCCTGGTGTATTGTCATTGACCCAAAACCATCAAATATTGAACAAGCGAAGATTCTAGCGCGAGAAGCAAATCCCACAGTCAATCTGAGTACAGCATCAAAAGATACTATTATAGCTGTACTTAAATACTTAGTTAAAGAGCATAATTGGAAGAATCTAAAACCAGTTGAAACTGCCAATAAAATTGTAGATTCTAACCGCGAGCAATGGTCAGATTTCACCCCCCTGACTAAGTTACAATGTGGTTTGACCAAGGCGAGATTAGATTTTATTGCTAAAGTATTTTCTATATCACCGCCACCGCCGCCGCCGCCTCCTCCTCAAGCAGTCAGTGTGAAACGTGCCTCAAAAGATGAAATTTTTGACCGTCTCAACTATTTATCAACCAATAAAATAGGAGGCTTTGAAAATATAGATGCCGAAAAAACAGCCGATGCTATCTTCACCGCGAATAAAGGCAAGTGGAAAACCCTAACTCCAATTTCCAAACTTGAAGGCGGCCTTGATACAGCCCAAATGAAAATCATTAAAACCCTATTTACCCTCTAAAACTATGTTAAGTGGTGTAGCGGATTCAATTTACTGGCTCAACCGCTATATTGAAATATCGGAAAATATCGCCCATTTTGCCGAGGTCAATTTTAATCTCATCCTCGACTCTCCCAGCGGTATTACTCAACTATTTACCGATCTGCCCACTTAATCTACCATTGTGCGAAAATGTCAAGCGGACGCTCAAACCAAAAGTCCGTAAAGGACTGTTAAACGCTCTCTCACACATTTCTGATGCGAAATACCAAAACATTCTTTTTGTCAAGCTTGTTCCTGATTGGCTTAACAATTAGTTTTCTGCTGACTCCTGGTTGGTTCTCAAACTTCCCATCCCGCGCGATCGCAACTATGCCCCCGCAAACCCAAACCTCAGAATTTCGCGCCTTCTGGGTGGACGCCTTCAACCCCGGCTTCAAAACGCCTCAAGAAGTCACAAAATTGATCGCAGACGCGCAGCGGGCAAATGCCAATGCCATCGTCGCCCAAGTCCGCCGCCGTGGCGATGCCTTTTACACCAGTGCGATCGAACCCCGCACCCTCGACCCCAACGTTCCTGCCGGTTTCGATCCCCTGCAAGATTTGATTGACAAAGCCCACGCCGCAGGCATTGAAGTACACGCTTGGATGGTGACGCTGCCTGTGGTTTCGGGTACCAAACTTCCCGTCGGTCACGTTTGGCAACAACACGGGCCTTCGGCCCCAGGAAACGACAATTGGGCGATGCTGACTTACGGGGGGGAAGCCCAAGGCTATCTCGATCCCGGTCATCCAGACGCCGTAGATTATACTGTTTCCGTCTATTTGGACTTGCTGAAGCGCTACGATGTGGACGGCGTACAGTTGGATTATGTGCGCTACGGCGGGCCGACTTGGGGCTACAATCCGACTGCGATCGCCCGTTTCAATCAGCAAACAGGTCGATCGGGCAAACCCGCACCCACCGATCTTGCGTGGATGCAGTGGCGGCGCGATCAGGTAACAAATTTAGTCCGGAAGCTTTATGTAGAAAGCCTTGCGATTAAACCGCGCGTTAAAATTACCGCCGCCACGATCGCCTGGGGAGACGGCCCGAAAAACGATGCAGGGTGGTATCAAACGCAGCCTTACAAAGAAGTATTGCAGGATTGGCGCGCTTGGCTGGAAGAAGGGATTGTAGACATGGCGATGCCGATGACTTACCAGCGCGAGTACAAACGGCAGCAAAAACTCGCTTATGACAACTGGATCGAGTACGCCAAAGACCACCAGTACAACCGCCAAATCGCGATCGGCCCCGGCAATTACCTCAACTACATCGAAGACACTCTAGGCCAGATTCGTCGCGCCGAACAGCCGTCTGCGAAAGGAAATCACGTCGCAGGTACGGTGCTCTATTCCTACGCTAGCAGCAACGTGTACACGAATGTGGAACTGCGATCGGGCGGCAGCGGAGATTTGCCCCGCCAGCCTTGGAAATACGTTCCCCAAAGCAACGATTTGTTTTACACCGCGCTGTCGCAGCCGAGTCAATACGTTGATGCTGCGACGGGCAAAACCTATGAAACTCAGCCTGTGTGGGCGACAGCAGCAGCGGTTCCCGATATGCCTTGGAAGTCGCGGCCGACTACAGGTGCGATCGCCGGAAATTTGCAGCAGTGCGATCGAACTTGCGACGGTGCGAGCTTGACATTGCAGTCGATCGATGATCCTGGCGCGGTGCGTCAACTGCGCGCCGATGGTAAAGGATGGTTTGGGGCGATCGAGCTTTCTCCGGGAACTTATCAGTTGAAAGTTGACGGAAGTCAAATTCAACAAACAGTTAATGTTGTCGCCGGTGAAGTTGCAAAAATCAATTTCGGAGCATCTTAATCACTTTTTAGGGTGCGCCGTGGTGGGCTATTGCGATCGACTTACAGCGTATCCCGGGTTTATAGAACCCATGTAGGATCTTTTTGTTGTCTCACAAGCCTTTGAGGTATCTAGGTTTTATCTGGTTTGATGCCTGTTAGCTTAAAGTCCTGACTCTGGTATTAAATTCTCTAGTAAAACGATGCCCTCAAAACCATATAGTTCGCTCAAGAAGATACCAAATGGGTTCTATAAAGTTTCTAAGATTTCTGACTTAGGGAATCTTACTTTTGCGAGTGAAGCATACTTATCTGCTTCAGAGCGATAGCCAGCCGCACAAGCTACGACGGTAGTAAAGCCTTTTGCAGAAAGACCCAACAGGCGATCGTAATTGACAGGTTCAATTCCTTCCATTGGACAGGTGTCAACACCAAGCAATGCAGCACAGGTCATAAAGTTGCCCAGTGCAATATAAGTTTGGCGCGTTGACCATTGATTGATATTAAAACTGCGGGCACCATCCACCAAGTCACTGACGATTAGATTCCGATATCCTGCCATTGCCTCTACGGTCCCGCCCCGCAGCTCGACAGTGCGAGCCATAAAGCGATCGACATCCTCGGCAGTGAGATTCTTTTTAATCGCGAACACGACATAATGAGAGCAATCAGTAACCTGTGACTGATTCCAGGAGTGGGGCTTGAGCTGTTCTTTAAGTTCCGAGCTGGTAATAATCAGAAATTTCCAAGGTTGAAGCCCATAAGAAGATGGTGTTAACACTAACGCATCTTCTAAAGCTGTCCAGATTTCTGGAGCAATTGTTTTGGCTGGATCGAACTGTTTGGTGGCATATCGCCATTTGAGATTTTCGAGTAAGTCTGTCGTAGTGATGTGATTCATTTCTTTTACTTAAGAGATTGCAATTAATCATGGTTGAAACGGATAATTACAGGCTGGTTGCAAATAATCCTGGTTCAAATGAAATGATAACGGTAGCGGTCTGCAAAAAGTAGCGAGCAGGTCGATTTGCTCCCCCGACAGACTAATTTTTAGCTAATTCCTAATCGCTTTCCAGAATGCTTGCCAGCAAAGCTTGCTGCGCGTGCATCCGATTTTCTGCTTGATCCCAAACGCGCGATTGACTGCCCTCAATCACGTCATCCGTAATCTCTTCATCCCGGTGTGCGGGCAAACAGTGCAATACAATTGCATTCTTATCTGCTAACTTCAGCAATTGTTCATTTACCTGATATGGCTTAAACAAAGGAATCCTGATTTTTGCTTCCTCTTCCTGTCCCATACTCGCCCAAACATCAGTATAAATCACTTGAGCATTCTTCACAGCAGCTTCTGCGTCCGCCGTCACAGTAACTTCTGTTTTTCCATTAGCAATATTCTTAGCTTTTTCCACTATCTCAGCATTCGGCTGGAAATCTTGAGGGCAAGCAATTCTGACATTCATTCCCGTCATTGCACAGCCCAACATCAGCGAATTTGCCATATTATTGCCATCGCCCAAATAAGTCAAAGTCACCCCTTCCAACTTGCCAAAACATTCTTTTACTGTCATTAAATCTGCCAGCACTTGACATGGGTGTTCGTCATCTGTCAGCGCATTAATCACAGGAATTTTGGCATAATTGGCAAAAGTTGCTAAGTCCTTTTGCTCGAACGTCCGAATCGCCAAAATGTCTAAATATCTGTCTAAAACCCTGGCTGTATCTACCAAAGGTTCACCGCGGCTGACTTGTGTAACGTTGGGATTGAGGTCAATCACTTGCCCTCCCAATTTATACATTGCCACCGTAAAACTTACCCGCGTTCGCGTTGAAGCTTTGGAAAATAACAAGCCGAGAACTTTATTGCGTTTCAGCTTGACCATTCCCGATTTTAAACTGCCTGCTAGATCCAGCAAATAATTTAATTCATCTATGCTTAAATCTGCCAGACTTAATAAATCTCGCCCTTTTAATGAATCCATGCTTTCCCCCACACACAAATTTTTAACTGTGTCTTAAATCTTAGCCCGCAGAGGTGGGTTTTGTTTCTGTAATCCCTAGTTGACATCTGCGGGTAAGGTTTATGCGGGCAATTGCTCGATCGCGCGATCGATCGAATCGCAACCTTGTTCAACCGTTTCTACCACAGCCAACACGCCCCGCAATTCCCCAGCGCCGGGGAAACCCTTAGCATACCAGGTTAAGTGCTTGCGCGCTTGGCAGACACCGCTTTCACCTTTATATTCCCACAAAGCCCGCAAATGTTCTTTAGCACATTCGAGGCGTTCAATTGGTGTCGGAGCTATCTTTTCCACACCAGTTTTCAAGAAATAATCAACTTCTCCCACCAAAAAAGGATAGCCCAAAGTTCCCCGCGAACACATCACTCCATCTGCACCTGTTTCTTCCAGACATCGCATCGCTGCTTCCACTGAAAAAATATCCCCGTTAGCAATAACAGGAATCGATAAAACTTCTTTCACTCGGCGAATCCACTCCCATTTTGCCGGGCCGGTGTAACCTTGCGATCGAGTGCGGCCGTGCACGGTAATCATTTTTGCTCCCGCATCTTCCATCCGCTTCGCAAATTCCAAAATATTAATTTCTTTGTCAGTCCAACCAATCCTAGTTTTAACCGTGACAGGAACATCTACCGCTTCCACAACAGCCCGCACAATTGCCTCGGCCGTTTCCGGGTCTCGCAGCAGGGAAGAACCACCGCCGTTTTTAGTAATTTTGTTAACCGGACAGCCCATATTAATATCAACAGTATCCGCTCCTTCTGCCACTGCTTTCTGCGCCGCTTCTGCCAAGAAATCCGGCCGGCAGTCAAACAATTGAATGCTAATCGGGCGCTCGTTCGGGTCAACTTCCATAATTCTCGGCAGTTGCTTCACGTAGTGCAAACCAGTAGCGTTTACCATTTCCGTGTACATCATCGAATCCGGCGCGTAGCGGCGCACCAGGCGGCGAAATACCAAATCGGTAACGCCGGATAAGGGCGATTGCAGGACGCGGCTTTTAACTTCAAAATCGCCGATTTTGAGCGGAGTTGCTAACCTTTCTTTTAATTCTGGAGATAGAGCAAGCATAGTCGATCGCACTTCAATTATAATATCTGTATATTATACTACACTTCAGATAGTTGACAGTTGTTAATTATATTTTTAGCCGATTATTGAGTGACAGGTAAAAGTATATTTAACCTGACCGCAATGCCTATTTTACACATCCCGATCGCCCTAATTTGAATATTGTGAAACCAGGGCCCAAACGCCAACGCCGACCACAGTTAAATCTCTGTGCCGCTTCGATCTATCTATGGGGTGTGACCATTAATGAGGGATCTACCTACTAAGAGTGTTGCCCAAGTCATATTTTTATTGTTTAATTTTGCCGAATGCTCTGCCTGCCTTCGGCTCCGGCTATCTTCACACGACTAATGCTTAAATTTATTGGGATTGTGCAAAAGCCGTACATCAGATCGTTTTAAACTACAATTGGTGGATTCCTGACGACGCCGATCGAACATTAAAAAAATTGTAGAGAATTCCTATGGACGCCGCAGCACTCTGGCAACGCTATCAAGACTGGCTTTACTATCACGAGGGATTGGGACTTTACCTCGATATCAGCCGCATGGGATTCGACGACGCTTTCGCAGCAGCACTGAAACCCAAATTTGACAAAGCTTTCAAAGACATGGCAGCTTTGGAAGCAGGTGCGATCGCCAATCCCGACGAAAACCGGATGGTGGGCCACTACTGGCTGCGAAACCCCGATTTAGCTCCCACTCCAGAATTAAAACAAGAAATAGTCGAAGGCATAGCACAAGTCGAAGCATTTGTCAAAAAAATTCAAAACCGCGATATTAAACCGCCCTTTGCTCCGCAATTTACCGACATAATTTCGATCGGCATCGGCGGTTCGGCCCTCGGCCCCCAATTTGTCTCCGAAGCTTTATCCCCAGACATTCCGCCCCTAGCAATTCATTTTATCGACAACACAGATCCCGCTGGGATCGATCGCATCCTTAACAAAATCAAAGACAAACTCGTCAGCACCCTAGTAATTACTATCTCCAAATCCGGCGGCACCCCCGAACCCCGCAACGGCATGATTGAAGTTCAAAAAGCCTTCGCCGCCCAAAAACTCGACTTCGCCAAACAGGCAGTTGCCATCACTGGAACAGACAGCAAACTAGACAAATTAGCCAAATCCGAAGGCTGGATTGGCAGCTTCCCGATGGCCGACTGGGTGGGAGGACGCACTTCGGAACTCTCAGCAGTAGGACTTTTGCCAGCAGCTTTGCAAGGCATCGACATTCGGGCGATGCTCGACGGCGCTAAAGTCATGGACGAAGCTACCAGAATTCCCGAAATTAAAAACAATCCCGCCGCCCTTTTAGCCATGAGTTGGTATTTTGCCTGCAACGGACGTGGCGAAAAAGACATGGTAGTTTTGCCTTACAAAGATTCCCTGCTATTGTTCAGCCGCTACTTGCAGCAATTAGTCATGGAATCGATCGGCAAACAGCAAGATTTAGACGGCAACACAGTTCATCAAGGAATCGCAGTTTACGGCAACAAAGGCAGCACGGACCAACACGCCTACGTCCAGCAACTGCGAGACGGCGTGCCGAATTTCTTCCTAACATTTATCGAAGTTTTGGAAGACAGGCAAGGCATTTCCCCAGAAGTAGAAACCGGGGTCACTTCGGGAGATTATTTGTCTGGTTTGTTGCAGGGAACTCGACAAGCTTTGTACGAAAATCACCGAGATTCCATTACTGTCACAATTCCCCAAGTCAACCCTCGGACAGTAGGAGCATTAATCGCCCTCTACGAAAGAGCCGTAGGTTTTTACGGTTCCTTGGTGAATGTCAATGCTTATCACCAACCGGGCGTCGAAGCAGGCAAAAAAGCGGCCGCTGCTGTATTGGACTTGCAGCAGCGGGTACTGCAAGTGCTCAAAGACGCCCAAAAACCTCTGTCTGTCGCAGAAATAGCCAAAAAAGCAGGAAAGCCAGAGCAAATCGAGACAATTTACAAAACTCTGCGGCATTTGGCAGCCAACGGGCGCGGCGTAGCTTTGGAGGGAACATTAGCACAACCTGCTACTTTAACAGCAAGTTATAAACAGAATTAAACAGTAGAATTAAAAATTAAAAGTGAAATTAGTCACTTTTAATTTTTAAGGTTTAATTTTTAAATTCCCCTCATGCCCTTGACGATTCTGGTTGCTGACGACGATTTCGGGACTCGCTTGTCGATTACCGATTATCTGGAAATTACCTGCGGATACTCTGTAATCGCTGCTGAGAACGGCAAAGAAGCTTTAGGTTTGGTAGAGGAATTTCAGCCCCACTTGATTGTTACCGACATTACAATGCCCGAGATGGATGGCTACGAATTCGTGCGGCGAGTTCGGACTCGTCCCGCTTTCCGCTTGCTGCCGGTGATTTTTTTGACGGAACGCAAGACCACGCAGGAACGGATTCGCGGCTATCAGATGGGGTGTGACAATTATCTCGCTAAGCCTTTTGAACTCGAAGAATTGGGGGCGGTAATTCGCTCTTTGCTCGATCGCTACGCTCTAATCGCTCAGGCCCCCTCTCGTTCCCCGGAACCCGAACCGACGCCAACAGAGGCAACCAGCAGAGGCAATGACAAGCCAGAAGCAGATTTTTTAACTCCAAAGTCAAACACAGGCGATTCCCTACGGGATAGCTCCGCTTCACGGGCATCTCCCAGCCAAAATGCTCCGACTTTGACTCAGCGAGAGCGACAAGTGCTAGATTTGCTGACAGAAGGTCTTTCTAATATTCAAATAGGTTCCCGGCTCCACCTCAGCCCTCGAACTATCGAAAAGCACGTCAGCAGCTTGTTCAGAAAAACTGAAAGCAACAACCGAGCAGAACTCGTTCGCTTTGCAATGGAACACCATTTAGTCAGATAACCGCCAACGCGATCGGGCAAGAAAATTACCTGCACTTACTTACCACACTGAATAAATAGCATCATGGTCAACAATTACTTAAAAAATCAGAAAATTTTATATGCAGCAGCATTAGCAGCTTCCATAATTTTCTGTATTGCGATGACATCAATGGGAATCACCAAGTATTACAGCGTTTTACAGGGTGGAGAAAACTATAACGATTTCCCTTCCAGCGGTTTCAGTCTCATTCGACTTATAATTAACGGTTCCTACTTGGTAGCAACGGTTACATATATTATCTGGTTAAGTCAAAAAAAGCAGACAAGTTCCAGCTTTCTAGACATTTGTAAGTATGCAATCCCCTTTCTGGCAATTGCCCTCATAGCTTATCCCCAAAGCAATGACATTTATATGTACTTGCATTACGGAGCGATGAGCTTACAAAAAATTAATCCTTATCTGAATAATCCCGATACCTTAATTTCTAACGTATCTCCTTTCCTCCACTGGGGGCAAACTTCTACCTACGGTCCCGTTTCTTTATTCTTTTTTGCCCTATCAGCACTTGCTGTACCAATTAGCCCGTTAGTGGGAATTTATTTTTTTAAAATAATATGTTTATGCGTACATACACTCAATGCTTACTTGATTTGGCGATTACTCAAAAATTCCGAGAACCGTAGCCTGATCGCAATGGCATATCTACTCAATCCAATGCTCTTGAACGAGCAAATAGTTAATGCTCATCTTGACGTTTTGCTGGCTAATACATTGATTGTTTTTATAGGATGTATTTATTACCAACGTTATGTTTTGGCAATTTTAGCAATTTGGGTGGGTTTTCTAGTAAAAACATTACCTCTAATTTGGTTTCCCTTAGTTTTTGCTTTCCTCTGCAAGCAGCGTCGGTGGAGAGATTTAGCAGCAGTATCCCTACTTTCTTTATTAATAATTACAGTCATAACTTATACATTTTTACCAACAGTTGCAGCTTGGAAAAGTTTGTTAAATCCAGGAGTATCCTCGGTTACAGCTCGCTCGTTTCACCACCTGATAAATTTATGTCTCAACTTCTTCCCAAATATAACTTTTGAAACCCGCCAAAGTATCCTATCCTTCTTTAAAGTTTTTTCCTATTGTATCTGGATAATTTACTACCTAGTGACGTTACTTAAATCATACTTCCGCAGCAACTATTCTGAAATCAATTTGGTATCAGATATTGGATGGATAACTCTTAGTTTGTTTTTGTTTGCTACACCTTGGCTAATGCCTTGGTATCCCTCTATTCTGCTGCCAATTGCTGCTTTGAGTATCAATGCTCCCCATTTTGTCTTGACAAGCTTAACTTTTGCTCTGTTTCCCAGTATCCTTTTAGGGGGAGGGGGTGGAAATAATCCGATCTCTATACTTACAATTTTGATCACCGTTATTCCTCCTACAGCCTTACTCGTACTAAGGCGAAGATTTGTCAGAAGTATTTAAGTTATAGTTCCAAAGAAGAGAGAAAATATAGTTTCCGATCACACCGAGAGTTTAGAGTAGCTGTCGATCGCAATTTTCTAACTTTCCTTCTGCCCACCAACCCTTAAGCCTTCCTGACTGACAACATACTCCAACAAACCCTCGCAGGCATCTAACAGTAAATCAATTACTCGATCGAATCCATCGGGCCCACCATAATAAGGATCTGGCACTTCTTTCAGGTCATATTTCTGACAAAAATCGCACATCAGCCGCACTTTATCTTTATACTTTCCCGTAGTATCCAGGGCAAGAATATTGCGATAATTGTCCCGATCCATCGCCAGAATCAAATCAAAATTTTCAAAATCTTTCCTGGCAAATTGGCGGGCTTCGCCTAGCAATTCAATGTCTCGCTTCCTCGCCGCCAATGCCATCCGCCTGTCCGGGGGGCTGCCAATGTGATAGCTAGCAGTTCCGGCAGAATCGCAGGTGATACGATCGCTCAAACCAGCTTGTTCAATTAAGTGATTCATAATATTTTCTGCTGAGGGCGATCGGCAGATGTTGCCGAGGCAGACAAACAATAATTTATAAGACATTTAATTGATAATTAGTATTTAGTAATTTTTAATGGGAAAGAAGAAAGAAAATTTTTCCTTTCCCCTTTTTCCCAACGTTTCGTGCTTCAGATAAATCAATCAGTCATTAGCTATAGATTCCTTTTTAAACACAGATAGCTAACAACTAATGACTGATGACTCATGATTAACCGAAACCGGGGAGATTTAGTCCACCGGTGAGTTCTTCCATTTTCTCCCGCATCGTCATCGTAGACTTAGCGTAAGCATCCTGCATCGCCACCGTGACGAGTTCAGAAACCACATCAGCACCTTCACCGAGGGCATCCGGTGAGATTTCCACGCGGCGGGGTTCTTGGTTGCCGCTGAGAAAAACCTTGACCAAGCCACCGCCGGCTGTTCCCTCAATTTCCATTACATCCAACTCTTCTTGGAGCTTTTTAGCTCCTTCTTGAACCTGCTGAGCTTTTTTGAAAGCTTCAGTCAGTTCTTTCATTTTTCCCAGGCCGAAGCCAAATCCTTGTCCTGATTTTGTCATAACTACTTTGTGATGGTGTGTGGGCTGGCAGTCTGCCGTTTCCGTATTACTTCAATGATGCCTTAGAAGGGAAACTCTCCCAGTATTCTAACTTCTGGCTCCAACAACAGCGACCACCGCTGCTCGACTTGCTGTTGAACGTGGCGGATCACTTGAAAAATATCATTGGCCGTTGCCGACCCGCAGTTAAGAATAAAATTAGCATGGCGCTGAGCCACTTGTGCGCCTCCGATCTGATATCCCTTCAGTCCCGCTTGTTCGATGAACCAACCTGCCGTCTTGGGGCCGGGGTTACGGAAGACTGAGCCACAGCTCGGTAAGTGGTAAGGTTGAGTTGTCCGCCGCTGGCTGAAATGGTCATTAGTTTCTGCCATTACTTGCGATCGGTCAAATCCCGGCTGCAACTGGAAAGTCGCTTCAGTCACCAGGCGATCGCCCCCTTGCAGCACCGAAGTCCGGTAGCGGTACTCCAACTCTTGGGGAGTCAGAATTTCCACCTTACCACCAGGGGATAAGACGCGAGCGTTGACCAGAATATCAGCAGTACAGCCTCTGTGAGCGCCTGCATTCATCACCACAGCCCCTCCCACGGTACCCGGTATGCCGACTGCCCATTCTAGACCTTTCCAGCCCCGTTTAGCCGCCAACCAAGCCAGGCGGGGAATTGACTCCCCCGCCCCCGCTGTAACTTGACCTGTTTCTGGATTAAAATTCACCTGTTTGAGGTAGCGAGTGCCGACGACCAAACCGGACAAACCCCGATCGCTCACCAACAAATTAGAACCCGCCCCCAGCAGAGTCACCGGCACTCCTTCATCGTGTGCCCAGGCAAAACTCGCTTGCAGAGCCTCCATACTGCGGGGAGCAACGTACCACTCGGCGGGGCCACCGACTCGGAAGGAAGTCAGGCCCGCCAGCGAAACTTGGGAGTTAATCTTGCAATCAGTTCCCCGCAAAGAAATAGGAGAATACACTCGCCGATTTTCCTTAACAGAGGAGTCATTCGAGATAGTCACCATCTTGAAAATCCTTAAAAATACCTTCGCTCGAAGACGTGGTTGAAAATCCATTTAGCTAACTTATGTTGCCCCTTTGAGCGAGCCGCCCGACAGAAGTTTCGGCACAACGTGCAACGCCATAATGTCGATCGACTCTACTCAGTTCGCGAGCTAATCGGGGCGATCGGCTTGTTGATAAAAAGCCATAACCTCTGGAATAATCTGATTTAGATTACCAGCACCCAAAAACAGAGCCAAATCCCCAGGTTGCAGATTTTGGGTTAAAAACTTACTGACTGACTCCAGGGAAGGCGCAAACTCAACCTCTCGGCCTTCTTTAGCAATCAAATCAGCAACCTGCTGCCCGCTAATCTCTCCTAAATTCGGTTCCCCAGCACTATAAATATCGCAAGCCACAACCAAATCAGCATCCCCAAAAGATTGAGCAAATTCTGGCAAAAATGTCAGAGTCCGGCTGTAACGGTGAGGTTGAAAAATTGCAACTACTCTTCGGGATTTGGGATTTTTTTCGCTACCTTCGATCCGCAAGCGAGCCGCCGCCAAGGTGACACGAATTTCGCTAGGATGGTGGGCGTAGTCGTCCACAAACAGGATGTCATTGTGAAAACCCCGCACCTCAAAACGGCGGCGAGCTCCTTCAAAGCCAGCAATCGCTTTGGCAATCGCCGAAAACTCTAACCCCAACAATCGGCCCACTGCTACCGCAGCTAGTGCATTGCTGAGATTGTGTGTGCCCAGCAACTTCAACTCGATTTCCCCTAGGAAAATTCCTCGCTCCCAAATCCGTGCCTTGGTGCTTTCTGCTCCGTACTCCACGCCCGAAACCGTGTAGTCAGCACCGCTGTCCGGCTGCAAACTATAACTGACATGAGGCTGAAGGCAGTCTTTGACGATTTGGTCGTCAATGCAGCCCACCAAGGTTTGACAGTTTTGGGCAAACACCTTAAATGTGTCTATTACCTGGTCAAGGGTATCGTAATGGTCTGGATGATCCAGTTCCACATTCGTCACTATGCCAATTTTGGCAACCAGCTTGACGAGAGAACCGTCGGATTCATCAGCCTCGGCAACTAAGTAGGGGCCTTCTCCCAAACGGGCATTGCCTTCCCAAGCATTTACCTCGCCTCCTACCACGATTGTCGGGTCTAGACCCGCAGCCATCAGCATGAAGCCGATTAAGCTGCTAGTAGTAGTTTTGCCGTGAGTCCCCGCTACGGCTATGCTTTGGTAATCTTGAATTAACGCTGCCAACACATCCGATCGATGAAAAATCGGACAGCCCAAATCTAAAGCAGCTCTATATTCGGCATTTGCTGGGTGAATAGCCGTCGAACATACTACTTGAGGCAATCCCGGAATTGCTTGGGCGCTTGAACCGTTGCCGTTCAATTGGAGAGCTTTGGCTGTCGCGACAGAAGTCCCTACCGTACCCGCGACTGCCGAGGATACGGTCCTTTCCTGTTGCCCGCGGTCGGGACTGCTACCGTTGAGGGCCGTTTGAAATAGTTCAAAATTGCTGGCGTCTTGACTCCAAAAAATATGAGCTCCCATTCCTTGCAAGCGCTCGGTTATGTGACTCGATTTAATGTCGGAGCCGTACACAGGCAACTTGCGTTTAGCTAGAATGTAGGCTAGGGCTGACATCCCAATCCCACCAATGCCGATGAAATGAAATGGTCTACCGCTGAAATCAACAGAACTCGGCATCTTCGCTCCTCACACACCACACCACGCCAATAACACGCGATATCATATCAAGAATTGTTTTTTCAGGATACAGTTCGCTAGAGATTTTGTACAAAATTCTCTGCGCGTCCCTAGATTTGCGGGACTTGTAGAGATGTTTGTCTTGTATCCTATATGACTTAGTACCGAGTAGTTTTCCGGAACAGTCACAGCTCGAAAATAGCAGGTAACAGAAAACGGGGTCTGGGGTCTGGCCCAACAGACTAATTTTGGGTGCTTGCATACTCCTGCATTCTTTCTATTTCTATCCGCCTGCTGTGCTCGGATACGGCAGCAAAAGCCCCACAACCTTTCTACCAAGATTGAGGGTAAAACCCATAAGGATTTACAAACACTACCACGTATGACCAAATTTCGCTCTTTTTATAGTCATAAATCTACCTTTACGGTCATTTTCTCGCCCAAGTCAGAGATTGACACGATCGCAGCTATAGTATATATTATTACTTTATTGTATATATACAAGTTATGCAGTTAGTCGGAATAGTCGCAAAGCCATAGATCAAACCAAATCATTGGTGTTGATCGAGAAGCCGATCGACTCTCTTGGCAGCCATTAAAATTTTTACCACTGCGATAAATATATCTACCGTCAAAACTTTTTCGGTCGCCCACAAACGAATGCTCAGACAGTCGATCGCGCACTCAAAACAAGTTGGGATTAATATTGGCAAGGTTAATCATCCAGTCCCGCACCCACTCTGACGCTCAGAACCGGGTTTTTTAAGTCTTATTGAAGGTTGGAACGAATTAAGGGGGTTGAAAAAACCGGTTTTAGCGTCCGGGACGATCGTCGAAACTAGGGTCGTCCAGGGGTTTGTCCCCAATGAAAACCGAGGGTTTTCTAATAAACCAGCTTATGGTTAAAAGCGTAGAAACATAAAAGTGGCGCGATGTCTGTATTAATCCTGATTTGGGGGAAATATGGCGAAAATAGCGATTTTGGGGGGGACTTTTGATCCGGTTCACTGGGGTCACGTGTTGGTAGCCGAGACGGCTGCGAGTCAATTTGCTCTCGATCGAGTCATTTGGGTACCGGATCGCTCTCCTCCTCACAAAGAGCGCCCGGATTTGGCAAGTTTTGAGCAGCGGCGGGAAATGCTCGCTCTGGCGATCGCCGATCGCCCCGACTTCCTAATTTCGCCGCGGTCGGCAAATCCCTCCGACAGTTCTTTTGCGATCGACACCCTGCTGTATTTGCAAAAATTGTATCCAGGCGATCATCGCTGGTACTGGATTATTGGTAGTGACGCACTCCTTACTCTCCCCAAATGGCACCGGTGCGGCGAAATTGCCGGGTTGTGCGACTGGTTGGTAGCCCCACGTCCGAGTCAGGAAGATCGAGAAACAGCAGAAAGCGGGGAGATTGGGGGACTGTCCGAGTGGGGAGATTGTCCGAGTGGAAAACCCATCGATTCCGCGAGGGACAGGATGCAGGTTCAGGCAAATGCTGTGGGCCGACGAGTTGCCGAACAAATGGCTCTTTTGGACGTGGAAATTCGCTGGGAGGTGCTTTCCATGGCTGCGATCGAGATTTCGTCGAGCCACATCCGCCGCTGCTGCGCCGAAAGAATCAACCTCCGCTACTTAGTCCCGGAAGTTGTCGGGACTTATATTGCAGCCCATCAGCTTTACCAGTAACCAGCGACAGAAAGCCTAATGCCTTCGGCCTTGCAATTTCAGCCTTCTAGAAAAGTTCAAGCTTTTTTGATCGACACAAAAAGTTAGAAAGGATCGACCTTTGCGATATGATCTTGTCTCATAAGTCAATTCTTAAATTTTTCCAAAATTTAAGCCTGAGCTAGAGGCTGCCATCGTTAGGAGGTACTAAAGTGATTCGAGTCGCGATCAATGGTTTTGGACGTATCGGGCGCAGTTTTGCGCGCTGCTGGCTGGGCAGAGAAAACAGCCAGCTAGAGTTGGTAGCTATTAATGACACTTCCGATCCCAGAAGTAATGCTCACTTGCTCAGATACGATTCCATGATGGGAACGTTGAAGAATGTGGACATCAGTGCGGATGAAAATTCCATTACTCTCAACGGCAAGACAGTTAAATGCGTGAGCGATCGCAACCCGCTAAACTTGCCTTGGAAAGATTGGGGTATTGATCTGATTATTGAATCGACCGGCGTCTTCGTTGACCAAGCTGGTGCATCGAAGCATATCACTGCCGGCGCTAAAAAAGTGCTAATTACCGCTCCCGGCAAGGGTTCTGAAGTTGGCACTTATGTGATGGGAGTCAACCACCACAACTACAAGCACAGTGACTACACAGTCATCAGCAATGCTAGCTGTACTACCAACTGTCTGGCTCCTGTACTGAAAGTGCTGCACGAAAATTTTGGCATCGTCAAAGGCATGATGACCACTACCCACAGCTATACTGGCGACCAGCGCTTGCTGGATGCCAGCCACCGCGACTTGCGGCGGGCCCGGGCTGCTGCAATGAATATTGTGCCGACTTCTACCGGAGCAGCCCAAGCTGTGGCTTTGGTGATTCCGGAATTGAAAGGCAAGTTAAATGGTATTGCCATGCGGGTGCCGACTCCCAATGTGTCGGTAGTTGATTTTGTGGCTCAGGTAGAGAAAAAGACTTTTACCGAGCAAGTAAATCAAGTGTTCAAAGAAGCTGCCTCCGGTTCCATGAAAGGGATTTTGGAGTACAACGATTTGCCTTTAGTTTCATGCGACTATCGCGGAAGTGATGCTTCTTCGATTCTGGATTCCAGCTTGACGCTGGTGATGGATGGCGACATGGTGAAGCTGTTGGCTTGGTACGACAATGAGTGGGGCTACAGTCAGCGGGTGGTTGACTTGGCTGAATTGGTCGCCGAACGTTGGGAAGCCTAGTATCCGAAGGCAGAAGGCTTTAGTCATTCGGCAGAAGGTAAAAAAGGCTAATATTTTGTACTTTTGAGTCGATTTCTAGCTGACTGGTTATTTCTGTTTTCGAGCGGTAGAGACTTTTGCCAGTCGATAGTTGGCGAGTACAAAATGAAATATGGCGCAGGATACGGCAGTGTCCACAGGTGTCAACTTAAGCCTGAAAGCCTTGGTATCTCTTGTTCATAGCCAAGTCTATATCCCCCTAAATCCCCCTTAAGAAGGGGGACTTTGATAAGACTCTTGTCCCCCCCTTATTAAGGGGGGCTAGGGGGGATCTAGGGTTAATAGTCAAACAGAAGTCTGTGACAGGGTTTGACGTTAAGTTGACACCAATGGGCAGTGCTGTCTCTCTACGATATCTGTATGCTGTTACTCCCAGCTATCGATCAAACTTTTTGCAATAATACTTCGATCGGGCTTTCGGGTGTGCTTGATGATAATTTTGTTGTTGGTAGTAAGCGCTTAAAATTGCTTTGATTAAGTTCTCGGAAAATCCCAAATATTAAAAAAATAAAAATTCCGACTATTAAAGTTAAACAACTGGAAAAATAGCAACAGCTACGGTGTAGTTTTGCCAAAAAAATCTGATATGAAAAAAGCGCTAATTTGTGGTGTATCAGGTCAAGACGGAACTTATTTAGCTAAACTTTTGCTCGATCGAGGTTATGAAGTTTGTGGCACCTCTAGGGACGCCCAAATGTCGAGTTTCGGCAACCTGGCTCGTTTGGGCATACGAGACAGAGTAAAACTAGAATCCATGTCTCTCAACGATTTTCGCAGCGTCTTGCAAGTGCTTGCCAAAATAGAGCCAGATGAGGTGTACAATCTAGCAGGTCAAAGTTCCGTCAGTCTGTCTTTTGAACAGCCCGTAGAAACCCTCGAAAGCATTGCCACAGGCACATTGAATTTGTTAGAAGCAATTCGGTTTACAGGCGGAAAAATTAAACTTTACAATGCCAGTTCTAGCGAATGTTTTGGGGATACCGGAGGCAGTGCAGCCGATGAAAATACGCCTTTTCGCCCCAGAAGTCCTTACGCGGTAGCGAAAGCAACGGCATTTTGGGAAGTAGCGAATTATCGGGAAGCGTACAATTTGTTTGCGTGTTCTGGTATTCTGTTCAATCACGAGTCGCCGCTGCGGCCGGAGAGGTTTGTCACCCAAAAAATTGTATCTGTGGTGTGCCGAATTGCTGGGGGTAGTTCCGAAAAACTGCATTTGGGAAATATTTCAGTGCAGCGGGACTGGGGTTGGGCGCCGGAATATGTGGAGGCTATGTATTTGATGTTACAGCAGGAAGAACCGGACGATTATGTAATTGGTACGGGTGTAAGTTATCGTTTAGAAGAATTTGTGAAAACAGCGTTTGTTGCTGCTGGTTTGGATTGGCAGGAACATTTAGTAACCGATGCGAGTCTTTACAGACCGACGGAGATTGCAGTTGGGAGGGGAAATCCGGCTAAGGCAAAAAAAAAATTGGGATGGGAGGCGAAGTATAAGATGCAGGATGTGGTGAGGATGATGGTGGAGGCAAGGCAGATTGGAGGGGAAATTATGGGGTGGAAATATGGAAGGAGAATATACGACAGCTAAGGAGTGGTATAAGGCCAATCGCCGTGAGTGGAAAAAATATCGGGGTCAGTGGATCGCTTATACTAACCAAGGTGTGATTAGTTGCGATCGCGATTATCGAAAGATGAACGACGGGATGACGGCTGATATACCTAAAATTGGGTTATTTACTCGATCGTATATTTGAAAGTGAATTTGTGGAACCAGTTAGGTTTTATTCTGTCAGGATGAGGTCTTTGAAATCTCACGATTGGCAGCCAAGATATGTTAATCTCTAAACACTGCAAAAAAAAGCTGGTTCAGAGAGACTGTAGTTTTGTGTAAAAAAATGTATAGGAGTAATTGATATGGGTTTGGGAGATTGCAAACAGCTAATGTTGGTGCTTAAAAATGAATATAATCTGCCAACATTTGTAGAGACGGGGACTTGGAAAGGTGGCACCTCTGTGTGGGCGGCACAGCATTTCCAACAAGTATTTACAATAGAATTTGCCAAGCATATATATGAATCAACATCTAGTACGTATAGCCATATAAAAAATATAGAATTTTTGTGGGGTCATACAAAAGAACAACTTAAATTCGTTGTTCCTCAACTTAATGAGCCTGCTCTGTTTTGGTTAGATGCTCATTGGATGGGTGGCGGTACAGCAGGAGAAGATGATGAGTGTCCGCTGCTTGAAGAATTGGAAATAATCAATAATTCTGAATGCGAACATTTTATCCTGATTGACGATGCTCGATTGTTTTTGTCTCCCCCACCAAGTCCTCACCGTATAGAACAGTGGCCGAGCCTTAATGAAATAATTGCTACACTATCGGCGAAAACAAGCAGATATACAGTTATTTTTGAAGATGCCATAGTTTCTGTGCCTGAACGAGCGAAATCAGTTTTAGCTCAGTTTTGTCAAGATGCTAATACTAAGGCATGGGAAGAGTTTTCGCGAACAGGTGAACTGCGGGTAGCTACTGCTTTGCCCAAGCACCCAGAAGAAAAGAAAGAAACAGAAAAAATAATAAATACCACCTTTCAAAGTAGTGGTGAAAGCCAAGTTGTCGCGAGATTTATTAAGGCAAACAATGTAGTTTTTGATGTAGGTGCTAATGCTGGGGATTGGACAGCGGAAGTGGTGAGCCAAGGAAATGATGTAGAAATTCACCTGTTTGAACCAATTCCTCATGTCTACAAAAAGCTGATTCAGAACTTAGATAAAAAAGTAATTTCAAACAATCTAGCTGTAGGGCAGAAGGAAGAAGTTAAGACATTTTATTATTACGAAGCCAATCCACTGTTGAGTACCTTTTACCGCCGATTCGATGTTGAAAAAGAAGGGTGGCTGAATCCGCCTAAAGAAATACCAGTTTTGACGACAACTATCGACAATTACTGTCAGCGCCACGGGATTAAAAGAATTAATTTTATCAAAATAGATGTTGAGGGGGGCGAATTAGATGTTCTCTATGGAGCTAAATATTTTCTAGAAACAGGTAGAGTAGATTATCTGCAATTTGAATATGGTGGAACTTATGTCGATTCAAAAATAACGTTAAAAGAAGCATTTGAGTATTTGCAAAAATTCCGGTATTCAATTTTTAAGATTTTGCCGGGTCGGTTAGAATACAAGCCGACCTTTTTGCCTGAGGATGAAAACTTTGAGTTCAGCAATTTCTTGGCTGTTAATGAGCGATTCCACTCGAATGTTTTGGGTGAAGTAACCGACGGAAAGCTGAACATACAGGAACTTTGTCGGCAGTATTCCATAGCGCCGCGTGGCGTGATTCATGTTGGGGCTCATGAAGGCACAGAAATCACGGTATATCAACAAATGGGCGCGCAAAAAGTGCTGTTCGTAGAAGCCAACCCAGCGGTATTTGAACGCTTGCAAGCCAATCTAACGGGGATGCCGGATGTTCTATCGGTCAACTGTGCGATCGGCGATCGCAATGGTACTGTGGATTTGCACGTTACTTCCTTCGATCAAAGCAGTTCTATTCTGCCCTTGAAGCACCATCAAGAGGTTTATCCCCACATCACGGAAACTCATCAAATAACTGTACAGTCGAAAACACTCGATACTCTACTGCAAGAACAGGAACTCAATCCTTCAGACTTTAATATCTTAAATATAGATATCCAAGGTGCAGAACTCTTGGCTTTGCAAGGAGCAACCAATTGGTTGAAATCTGTTGAGTTAATCAACACAGAAGTTAATTACGAAGAACTGTATGAAGGCTGCGCGTTAATTGACCAGTTAGACGAATTTCTCGAAGGACACGGTTTTCAGCGGGTAGCAACCACAACCCCAATTCACCCATCTTGGGGAGATGCAATCTATGTGAAAAAACCAGCGATTACCTCATCCGTACTCGGCATGGAGAATATGGGTCGGTTGGGAAATCAAATATTTTTGTATGCGTTTTTGAGAACTTACGCAAGGGAACACAATCTTAGGGTAGAAACACCAGCTTGGATCGGTCAGTATCTATTCGGTCACCATGATGCGCCTATTTCTAAGCCTTTACCTCTAGTTGGAGAACAAGCGCAGCCTTACAAACTTTCCGAGTCGGCAATTTTCAATGCACGGGAACCGTTGAAAAATGTAGACTTTCAGGGCTATTTTCAGTTTCACACTCAATATCACGCCCAACATAAAGAATATTTCCAATCTTTATTCAAACCTCTGCCAGAAGTCGCAGCGAAGGTGATAGAAGCTCTCGATCTGTTGCGTTCCAAAGGTAAAACAGTTGTTGGATTGCATTTGCGGCGCGGTGATTACAGAAGCGTTCATACTGTTGTGCCGTATCTAACCGTTGCTCCGAGTGGATGGTACAAGGAATGGCTGGAGGGTCTGTGGGAAACTCTAGATGAACCCGTTTTGTTTATTGCTAGCGATGAAATCGAAACGGTTGTGGGAGATTTTGCAGATTATCATCCGATAACAGTTAAAGATTTGGGTGTAGAAATGGCAGAAGCACCTTTCTATCCTGATTTTTACATTTTGAGCCAATGTGATGTCTTGGCAATTTCCAATAGCACATTTTCATTTGCCGCATCGATGCTAAATGAACGGTGCAAATTTTTCTTCCGTCCCCACTTGCAAAAACAAAAACTGATTCCCTACGATCCCTGGAACAGCGAACCCTTGTTGCGCGACAATCCTAATGATTTGCCAGCAACAGGATCTCAAAAACCCATAAAAATTTTGAATATTCAAGAGGTGTCATTAATCTCTCCTGAAGATCCCGAGTTGCTGTGGGGATTTAATATAGAGGCTCCGACGAGGGGAACCACGGTAAATCCCAGTAATATTTTGATTGGGGGTTGGGTGATAGGTAAAAAGTCCCCGGCTGTTAAAGTTGAGTTGATTCGCGACGGTGAAGTTATCCGCGAAATGCCTGTAAATCAGCGCCGCCCAGATGTAGCCGCAGTTTTTACGGGAGTACCGTTAGCAGAAAATAGCGGTTACGCGACCGAATGGGAACTAACAGGAACGTTGCCTGAATGCGAAATATTTATCCAAGCTGTATTAGCAGATGATACTCGTGTCAATATTGGATTAGTTCGACTGCAAGAAATTATCTATTCGGCTCCCAAAGACAGCCTCAGAGAAAAGTGCAAACTCAGCGTGTGTGCAATTATGAAAGATGAGGCTCCATACCTTATAGAGTGGTTGGAGTTTCATAAAATAGTGGGTGTTGAAAGGTTTTACTTATACAACAATAACAGTAGTGATAATACTGTAGATATTGTTCAGCCCTACATTCAATCCGGTGAAGTTGTTTTGCACGACTGGCCATTTAGCCCTAAACAACAAGCCTCGGCCTATGAACATTGTCTGGAAGAATACAAAAAAGAATCTGAGTGGATAGCTTTTCTCGATTTAGATGAGTTTTTGTTCCCCACAGAAAAGGAAAAGTTAACCGAAGTATTAGAGGAGTTTGATTCCGTACCAGCCGTGGGAGTCAATACGTTAACTTTTGGCTCTTCAGGTCATGAAGCTAGACCGGCAGGCTTACAAATTGAAAATTTCACTAAACGCTCCACAGACAATTTTGAAGTCAATAGGTATGTAAAAAGTATTGTTCGTCCTGAACAAATACTTCGCCCAAACTGTCCGCATTTTTTCATCCCAATTAATAATGATTTTTGTTCTGTTACAGAAAATAAAGAACCGTTAGGAGGCTCTATATCTGAAAGACTTTCAGTGCAAAAGCTGCGGATAAATCATTACTATACTCGGTCTAAACAGGAAATGAAAGAAAAAGTTATGCGGGGGGATGCTTTTTTTCCTTGGCAAAAAGCTTTGTCTGTTCTAGAAGCTAGAGATCGCAATGAGGTAGAAGATTTAACGATTCAACGTTTTGTTCCTCAGTTGAGGCAAGCTGTTGATTCAGTTAGAGATAAATCTCGAATAGCGCAGATTTTAACGGAACAGTGGCGCTTGCAATCTAAGCTTTACCAGATGCAACAGGAATTAGAAAAAGGTCAGACAAAACCATACCAAACTTCTGGGGAATTTGAGCAATCTACAACTCAACTGCAACAAGTTAAAGATGAACTTCAACCAATTAAAGAGGAACTAGAATGCTGGCAGGTTAAGGATCGTCTAACTCAGGAAGAACTGGAAAAAACTAAGTGTCAGCTAATGGCAATTCAGACTAAAATGCAAGAGATTGAGAGCGCAGCGGTTCCGTTAAGTCAACTGGCAGAATTGTATTTGGCTCAAGGGAAGTTAGAAGATGCGATCGCAGTTTGCGAGCAAGTATTAAAGATTCAACCCAAATTTGCTCCGGCCTATAAGACTTTGGGGAATGCCTTGCAAGCTCAGGGTAAACTGGATGAGGCCAAGAGTTGGTACCTTCGCGCTCTGGAAATTCAGCCTGATTTTGCTCCCGCTTTAGCAAACCTGGGGACTATTCACGCACAGCAGCAACATTGGCAAGAGGCGATCGCCTGTTACCAAAAAGCGATCGCGATTCAACCGAATTTTGCTGGTGTTTACCGCAACTTGGCTAGGGTATTTTCGCAAATTGGCAAGGCAGATGAAGCTGTCGAGTGTTCTTATGCAGCCGTGATTTTGGCACCGGAAACAACGGCAGAGGAATACTTTAACCTTGGCAATACTCTGTTACAGCAAGGTAAGCAGGAGCGGGCGATGGTATGTTACCGCAGGGCTGTTTATTTAAACCCAAATTTGTCTGAGGCCCATGACAAGTTAAGTGAAGTTATGTCTGTTGTTGGGGAGTAGGATGAAGCGATCGCTTATTATCAAAAAGCGATCGAACTTCCAGCACCAATCTAGAACTCACCGCCTCATCGCTACTAAAGCAAAGCACGGCCCGTGAGGAGTGTGAGGCTGATCGAAGTTGATGCGGATGTCGGTTAAGCCAAAATAGGTCAAACATGACAGGATATCTTCACGGCTCATCCAGTTACTAAATCGACTGCTGCCGCCACAGAAACCAGTAGCTTTTACTTCACCTTTGTATTCTCCATATTCCTGACGGTAAAGCATATGTTTAAAGCTTTGATACTCAGCAGCAGTCTTCTCGGCAAACCTTGCGGAAAGGGAAGGAGTGCTGCGGACTATATTCTCGTCATAGTAGTGAGTCCATATAAAAACTCGGTCTGAAACTTTAGCAATCAAGCCGATCAGCTCAGCAGGGTTTGTCATGTGGTACAGTATGCCGCTGGCGAAGCAAGTATCAAACTTGCCGGGATTTAACCGCAGATATTCTACACAATCACCGCAAAGAAAGCGAGCCTTG
Source organism: Microcoleus sp. Pol1C5 (assembly GCF_036701115.1). Lineage (NCBI taxonomy): Bacteria > Bacillati > Cyanobacteriota > Cyanophyceae > Oscillatoriales > Microcoleaceae > Microcoleus > Microcoleus sp. Pol1C5. The sequence goes on from NZ_JAUBQE010000003.1 coordinate 67,794, forward strand.
CGAAGTCCTACAGCTTCTTTAACAATTAGGCATTTTAGATAAGCGCGAGTGCTGGCCTCAACTGCCGTAATCGATGCTGCTCCCAGTTTCTCGAGCATATAGGTATGTCCCGCTTCCAGCGGCCCGAGTTCGAGGATTGTTTGACCTGTAACTCCTCCTAATTGCTCAATAGCCCAAGTGATGCGAGCATCTTCAAACAGTCCGCTTTGTCCTGCATTTAGTAATGACAAATCCCCTGGCAACTTAGATGCCCATTCACCTGGAAAAATATCCAGCGTATTCTGTACGCTAGGGGCGGACTTAACATAATAATCTGGGATTTCCATACTGTTATGACGATGGGGTTGTTTATGCGAAAAATAATTTGTTGCTGGCTTTTGGATTCTCTAACTACGAGAGAGATAGAGAAAACTTTCTAATCAATATAAATCACCCCCGCTCTTTTTTAAGAAGGAGATGAAAACCAATTGATGGCCTGGAGTAACTCATTTTCATCGGTCACTTTTGAATAAGCTGGTAGCTGGTATCGCTGAGCAAGCCGATTAGTAGTAAAGGTACGCTTAGGGTATACAGTTGGCTCTTGATAGTCATGGCGGACTTCGATTATAACTGCAAATTCACTCACAATACCTTGATAATGCTTGAGAGCAAAGTCAATCTGAATTTTGTTTCTGTAGAGTTCTATTAAAGTCCTCGGATCTACAACATACACAAATTCCTTAAGCAGCCATCTGGCACCGAGAGCTTGTCCCCAGAAGTCTCCAAACCATACACAAAGGTGCATATAGTGATCTTCATTCCAGTAACTCGTATGTCCAAAAACAAAAGCTGAGTTTGTCCAGAGATAGGGTGTCCAAAACTCTAGCTGTGCTCTATCAATACAAACACGACTAATTTCGCAGAAGAGCGGTATCACTGTATTTGGGCTCAGATGTTCTAAAAAATGAGAAGAGTGAATATATTCAACGCTCCGACTTGCAAATGGCAACTTCTCAGTCTGCAAATCTATTACATAGTCAACACCAGGTTGTTGAACATAATCCAATCCAAGAGTTCCTGGTTTTTTGTTGCCACCACAGCCTATATCAAGTTTAAGATATTGCACAAGCTACTCCTTTGTTCTTTTTCTGAGAATACAAATAAGTTCTCCAAAATTTTCTTGGCAAAGTTTAATATCAAAACCAAAAAATAGATTTTTTTGACAGTATTCGAGAAATTCTGGGAAAGTCTCTGCTGTCCAGACGTGAAAATGAATGCTGTAATCTATGTCAAGTAAATACTGCATCCGCTCAGCCACCTGTGCTTCAGGAAATTTGTCAACTAGCCTGACATACTCTTCATAATGAGGCAGTCTTGACCATTCCGGCCCTTCTTTGTAGTCCCTAATTAGGTGGTCGAGGGAAGTCAGGGGGCGATCGCGATCGAATGTATAACGTTTGTCCGGCACACCCATGTACACAATTCCTTCGGGTTTGACAACTCTCAAAAAGTTTACCAAAGCGCCGATAGGGTTTTGACAGTGTTCTATCATGTGATTGGCAATGACAAAATCCCAGGAGTTATCTTGTATGGATGAAAGAGTTTCACCGTCATCTATGATATCAACATCTGCTAGATTGACCTCAGCTAGTTCTGGGTACTGTTGCCTTAATTCTTCTACCGACATCCGATCTATGTAATGAACTTTAACGCCTGCTGGAACTTCGAGGGGAGCATTTAGCGGGCCCACCTCAATTCCCTCACCTTTTAAGTATTGAGAAGCTATTTGTCTTCTTTTTGCGTACAGATCCATAATTTATTGTCTTGTTTTGCGATTTGGGATTTGACTCCTCAGTACAGGGTGGAACCCGATCGACCTTTCTAGTTTACCCGATCGCGCGTGTTGGTGGATCGCTTGAGTGCGATCCTCTTGGTGTGTTGATTTTTGGGGTAATATCTCTTGTTAAGCTCGATGGCTTAGAGCTTGGGGGCTATCGCCCATCTATAATACCTGGTGCGTGCGGGAACATCCTCAGATGGCTGAAGTCTGATATCCTTGGGAAAGCAACGGCTTGAGTTCATTGGGAGTTCATTGGGGGCGACCGGGCAAAACTTTCCCTAAATTGTGATAAATTTCTAAGCAACCATTAGACATCGACCAAATTTTAATTTCCGCCTACACAGGAAAATGCTTGCAGACTCATTCTCTGAGAAGTATCTTCTAGGAATATCTTGTCTCAGACTGAAGAAAACTAAAAAAACACTATTGGGCTATATTTTTCTTTATAGAGACGGGAGTACACTGGAATACAAGTGGTAAAATGTTTCCTTGGTATCTAGTAAAATCAGCATGAATAAAGAAAGACTAGAAAATATTAAAGGTGATTTGGAGCGTTCGCAATTAAAGCTAAAGCAAATTCGAGATGAACTAGAACAATCGTCTGATACTAATCTTCAAAAAGCAGTCAACAAAAGTGACCCAATTATCAACACTACAACAGAAAATAATTCATCTAATCGATTATTGTTATCCAGCGAAAAACCTAACGCAGGTTTGCATAGAGAGTCTGTTGGAGGAATGTGGGACGAAATAGGTAAATTACAGTTTGATTTTATTTTAAACCAGGGATTAAAACCCGATATGAAGTTTGTTGATATAGGGTGTGGATGTTTTAGGGGAGGAGTTCATTTCCTTCGTTATCTCAATAGTGGGAATTACTACGGTATAGACATGAACTCTTCCCTTATAGATGCTGGATATCAACAAGAACTAGATGTTACAAACAGAAACAAGCTGCCTAAAAAAAATTTGTTAGTTAACGAGCACTTTGAATTATATTTATTAGGAGTAGAATTTGAATTTGCTCTAGCACAATCAGTGTTCACTCATCTTCCGCTGAATCATATTCGACGCTGCTTGTTTGAACTCGCTAAATGTGTTAAACAAGGAGGTAAGTTTTATGCAACGTTTTTTGAGTGCTCATCAGAGTCACTCTATACGTTGACAACACACCAACCAGGTGGAATAATCACCTATATGGATTCAGATCCTTATCACTATCAGTTACAAGACTTTGTTTGGTTAATCAAAGGACTACCGTGGACACTAAGTTACATAGGTGATTGGAAGCATCCAAGAGGTCAAAAAATGTTATCTTTTACTAAAATGTAAGCAATGTTTGATGAAAGTAAACTTATCGACGAGCCAAATATCTTTCATTCTTATATTGCCTACACTCATTGTTCAGGAGTTTGTTGAAAAGTCTCTTGAATTAGAAAAATAAAGCTTACATAATAGGAGTTTAGACAACCGATGAACAATCATAGCACAGCAAAATCCGAGATCTTGGTGATAATCAGTATGCACCGTTCTGGTAGTTCCTTGACAGCATCCTTGCTTCAAAGTGCTGGCTTGCACATTGGTCGCAAGTTACTCGGAGCAGATAGTGTCAACATCAAAGGTCATTTTGAAAATATTGATTTTTATGAATTTCACAGGGGGGTGCTGCGTTCGCAAGCAATTATGGAGGATGGTTGGACTTTACAGGGAAAAATAAATGTTGAAGATCGTTTTGTAGAACAAGCTAAAGAAATAGTAGCCAAAAACTCTGTGAGTAGAGTATGGGGATGGAAAGAACCGCGCACAACTTTATTCTTGGATTTCTGGTCTGACTTGTTGCCAGAAGCGAAATTTTTGCTGATTTATCGTTCTCCTTGGGAAGTAGTAGATTCTCTTTATCGTAGGGGCGATCCTACTTTTCAAGAGCACCCTGAATTAGCCTTGAAAGTATGGCATCAATACAATCAAATAATCCGTGATTTTTACGATCACTTTTCTAATCGTTGCCTTCTCGCCAATATTAACACCATAGTCAATTTTAAAGAATCATATATTAAAGCAATAAACCAGAAATTCAAGACTAACTTAACTGCTCCTGAATCAACGGTTTATGACCCATCCTTATTTCACGCTCAACCATTAGACAGCTATCGGCCTAGCTTGGTTAATCATTACTGCCCAGAAGCAGTAGAGATGTATCAAGAACTCGATGCTAGGGCATGGTGGCCGGATGAAAAACCGAATTTTTCTTGGCGGGAACTAATAAAACCAGTTTACAAGGCTGAGGCTTTTCAGGAGTGGGTGAATACTAGCAACCAGGAAAGAGAAAATAAAGCACTGCGAGTCCAATTGCAAAACTTCCAGTCTCAACTGCATCAAACTCAGGGGGAATTGGAACACTCCCAAACTCAACTGCATCAAATTCAGGGGGAATTAGAAAGGTCCCAAACTCAACTGCATCAAACTCAGGAAAAATTCGCATACTCGAAATCTCAACTGCATCAAACTCAGGGGGAATTGCATCAAACTCAGGGGGAATTGCATCAGACTCAGGTGGAATTTAAAAGATCGCAGTCTCAATTGCATCAGACTCAAAGGGAATTGGAACACTCCCAAAATCAACTGCATCAGACTCAGGAGGAATTGGAAAACTCCCAAACTCAACTCCATCAAACTCAGGAAGAATTCGCATACTTGAAATCTCAACTGCATCAAACTCAGGGGGAATTGCATCAGACTCAAGTGGAATTTAAAAGATCGCAGTCTCAACTGCATCAGACTCAAAGGGAATTGGAAAACTCCCAAACTCAACTCCATCAGACTCAAGCGGAATTGGAAAACTCCCAAACTCAACTGCATCAGACTCAAGCGGAATTGGAAAACTCCCAAACTCAACTGCATCAGACTCAAACGGAATTAAAGAGATCGCAGTCTCAACTCGATCAGACGCAGGAAGAATTGGCGCAATCGCACTCTCAAGTTTACCAAAGCCAGAGAGAATTAGAACAGTCACAGATACAACTGCATCAAAGCGAGGCTTTATTAGAACAGTCACAGGCTCAACTGCATCAAAGCGAGGCTTTATTAGAACAGTCGCAGGCTCAACTGCATCAGAAGCAAGAGGAATGGAACCGATTGCAGACGCAACTTTATCAAATTCAGGAAAAATTAGAACAATCTCAGACGCAACAGCATCAAATCCAGGCAAAAGTGCAACAATTTCAGATGCAACTTCATCAAACTGAAGAGCAATTGAAACAGTCTCAGACTCAACTTCATCAAACTCAAGAGCAATTACAACAGTCTCAGACTCAACTTCATCAAACTCAAGAGCAATTGCAACAGTCCGAAATACAACTGCATCAGACTCAAGGAGAATTAGAACTATCCCAGTTTCAGCAAGCTTTAGGCAACGATAAAGATGGACAAGACCAGATGCAGTACAAACTTTTAGTTTGGGAGGCGTGTCGCGCTTATCACAATAAGGCTTTGACTAAGATGCAGGAGTGCTTGCAGCAATCTTTAAAATATACGCCTTTTTCAGGAACCCAAACCGTTAATGACTGGTTAGAGAGTTTTGCTAAGTTTTCTTCAGAAAAAGGTTGTGAACTTGATACCTATTCGCTGACTAACTCAGAAGAGTGGAAACAATTAATGGGTCGAGCCGTTAGAGTTAAGCCAATACTAGGCACAAGTCGATTTGTGGGACAGACATAGAATAAAAATTCAGGTGAATCGAACCTTAGTCACCCAGTAGAGCCTTCTCTAATCTTTGGTAATACTGGGTAAAAAAACTAGGATCGAGTTCTATAGCCTTCAAGTAAGAAGCAACAGCTTCACGATTCCGAGCTTGTTTGGCTAGAACTCTGGCTAAATTGTGGTGAGACCAAGCAAAATTAGAATCAACCTCAATAGCTTGGCGGTATGAACTAATAGCTTCTTCAAGATTTCCCTTGGCGGCCAGGGCATCCCCTAAGTTGTGGTGAGACCATACAAAGTTTGGGTTCAGCTCAATAGCTTGATTGTAGGCAGTGATAGCTTTGTCAAGAAAACTTTTTTGTTGAAGGACATCCCCTAAATTATGGTGAGAGCCAAAGTAGTTTGGCTCGATATAGATAGCTCTTTGGTAGGCGACAATAGCCTGATCTAGATTACCTTGTTTTTGCAGAGCTTCACCTAACTTGTGATGAATTTGAGCATCCTCTGGGTTAAGCTCAACAGCTTGGCGATACCAGGCGATCGCATCTTCTAAAGCATTGTTTATTAAAAAAGCTTCCCCTAACTTCTGGTGGATTTCAATGTCATCGGATTTGATTGCAAGTGCCTTTTGATAACAAGCAATGGCCTCATCCACACGATTTTGCTCTAACAAAATATTGCCTAATGGTTTGTATAATTCATACTCGTCTGGCTTAATCTCCAGCATCTTTTGGTAAATTTCGACATTCCTTGGGTTAAGTTCAATCGCCTTGCGATAACACTTTATCGCCTCATCTAAATCCGACTGAACTTTTTGTTGAAGAGAAGGGATACAAGATCGCTGTTGTAGAGCATCTCCTAAATGGTGATAAACCACATCCGAGTCGGGGGCTAGCTCAATAGCTTTGCGATAGGAGCCGATCGCTTCATCCCAGCGCTGAAGTTGAGCCAGAGCAAATCCTAAATGGTCTTGAGATTCAAGAGAGTTTGGTTCAATCTCGACAGACTTCCGGTACTCAGCTACAGCTTCGTGCCACCTTTGCTGTGTCGCTAAGGCATCGCCTAAATGAAAGTATACGGTAGCAACGTTGGGGGCAAGAGCGATCGCTTTCCGATAACAAGCGATCGCCTCCTCCCACCGCTGCATGAGCGACAAAGTATGCCCCAAATAGTGGTGAACGATCGCCGAATCCGGTTCCAACTCAGTCGCCTTCGTGTAAGCCGCGATCGCCTCCTCCCATTTACCTTGTGCCACTAAAGCCGTTCCCATTTTATAGTAAGACCAATGCACATCAGGCTTCAACTCAATCGCCTTTCGGTAATAACCCACGGCTTCGGCTAATTCATTCTTACCCTGCAAAGCCTCTGCCAACTTCAGGTACAAATCTCCCTCGCCCGGATTCAGCTCGATCGCATGACGCAAGCAATCAATCCCTTCATCAACCCGTCCCAATCTTGCCAAAGCCTCCCACAAATTTTGGTAAGGCAAAGCTGATTCCGAGTCAAGTTCGATCGCTTTCCGCAAACAACTTACAGATTCATCCAGTTGACCTTGCAAGCACAAAGCCTTACCCAAACTATTATAAAACTCATAAAAATCTGGATATATCTCCACAGCTTTGCGGTACGCAGCCACTGCCTCATCGAGATTCCCCTGCTGTTCCACAACCTCCCCTAAATTGTGCCAATACCAGGCAGAATTCGGGTTGAGTTCGCAGGCCCTGCGGTAGCTTTTCTCAGCGCCCTCCCACTGCCCCAATTTCGCCAAAACTTCACCCAAATTGTGGTAATACCAGGAAAAGTCCGGGTTGAGTTCCGTACAGCGCTGGTAGGCGGCTGCTGCTTCCTCAAATTTACCCGATTGTTTCAGGATGTTGCCTTGATGAAAATAATTAGAAGCAGTTTCTTCGTGTACTTGTAAGGAGTTATTCATAATTTCCTACCGGAGATTTAATTTTTTTTAGCTTGGTTGAGGCTGGGTTTATAACTACCTTGTATCTGAGAACTTGCACCAATGTCAATCTTCAGGATTCTCGCGCGGGGTGGGAGCGGTTTTTTTAGTATTTGGGTATTCCTTGAAGCTATAGGTGAACCCGCCTCTACAGGTTTTTGACATTGGTGCCGTCCGGTGAATTGTATCGGTTTTGTGTCTGAGTCACAATCCTCTCGAGCCCCCCTAGCCCCCCTTAGCAAGGGGGAAGAGCGTTCAACGTCCCTCTTCTTGAGTCTGAGTCACAATCCTCTCGATTCCCCCTTGCGACCCTTAACAAGGGGAAAGAGCCTTCAAAGTCCCCCTTTTCAAGGGGGATTTAGGGAGATCGAGACTTGGGTACAAACCAGAAATAGAGAAGGCTGGAGGCTTAAGTTCACACCCTAAACTCATGGAGATGTTCTTAATTCGTCGGCCGCCAATTCTCGTCCTCCAATCTGATACCGCTGTCTTGACAAGCTCTGGTTAAATGGGGGCTGTAGTAAGGGTCATTGTCAATATATTTTTGCCACCTGCTTTCCATCAGCTTCGATTCCTTCCTCAGCCGCTCTTTCTTTTCAGGCGAGTCCTCGTAACCCCGGCTTTTAGATTCGTGGTGGTAGAGAACTACATGAGGCAGGTAAATATTGCGGTACCCTTTCTCTAGCATTTTCAAACACAAATCCACATCATTGTAAGCCACTGTTAGTTCTTCGTCAAATCCCCCAACACTTTCAAATACTTCCCGGCGACACATTAAACAGGCAGCAGTTACCGCTGAAACATTGTTCATGCCTACCACATTCCCGAAATACCCTGGTATTGATCGTGGCATATGGTAATAACTGTGACCGGCAACTCCGCCGCCGAGTCCCATCACCACTCCCGCGTGCTGGATTTTGTTGTCTGAATATATCAACAAATTGCCCACAGCCCCGATCGAGCTTCTCTGAGCTTGTTCAACCATCCCGTCAATCCAATCGGGAGTAATTACCTCTGTATCGTTATTCAAAAACAGCAAGTAATCTCCCTCCGCCTTGCTAGCAGCGTAATTGTTAATCTTAGAGAAATTGAACGGAATATCTAGGCGATAACTTTTAAACCTCGCTGATTCCTTAGCCCTCCATTTAGCCAGAATTTCCGCCGTGTGTTGCTCTTGACTGCCGTTATCGATGACGATAACTTCGTAGTTGGGGTAGACACTCTTAGTAAAGATAGACTCCAAGCAATTGTCCAAAACATCGCCTAAATCCCGCGTCGGAATAATGATGCTGACCCGCTTGTAATCCGCTATTTTGTAGCGTGCAATAAAGTGTCCCAAAAAGTAGGGAACACCTTCAATTTTCCCCTGTTCGCCCCGGCGTTCGATCGCCTCTTGCAAAGCTTTTTGCCCTGCATCATAGGCATAGGGTTTAGCCTCTACACCGCCAGCAGCCGAACCCGCGTGCATTCTCCAGTGGTAAAGAATTTTAGGGATGTGAAATATTTTGTCAGTTTTTTCTGTAAACCTCAAAACCAAATCATAATCCTGAGCTCCTTCAAAACCCGGTCTAAAACCGCCGATTTCATTGATTAGCGATCTCCTGTAAGTTCCCAAATGGCAAGTGTACATCCGAGATAAAAATGAATCCGGACTCCATTCTGGCTTAAAGAAAGGATTTATCAGTTCTTGATCCTGATAAATCTTGTCTTCATCTGAATAAATCATGTCCGCTTCCGGATGCCGATTCAGCAACAGCACCACTTCATACAACGCCTCTGGTGTCAGTGTATCGTCGTGGTCTAATAAAGATACAAATTCACCCGTCGCCAACTCCAAAGCAGAATTAGAACAGTGAGAAATGTGACCGTTTTTTGTTCTGTAAGCTACTTTTATCCGGCTATCTTTAGCTGCATATTCTTGCAAAACTTGCTTGACATGAGGCGCGGTTGATGCGTCATCCGCAATGCACAATTCCCAATAAGGATATATCTGATTGATAACTGATTCTATTGCTTCCTGCAAATAATTTTCTGGCGTATTGTAAGCCGGCATGACGATGCTAATAAGCGGCTTGTAGTTAAAGATTTCTAATGTTTCAGCCATTTTCCGCAAGTCAGCTTCTCTGGGGCTGTTCTTAGCGCGCCACTTCGTGTAAGCTGGGTCTTGACCGAGGAATAGCGAATCTCGTAAGTTTTGATAATCCAAACCAAAAAGTTTCGGATCGAGTTTGCTCGCCGTCTGATAAGCTTCCAGAGCTTCCGAAAGCTTGTCTTGTTTAGCTAAAGTTTTTGCTAAATTGTGGTACGACCAGCCAAAGTCAGGAGCAACCTCGATCGCTTTCCGATAAGCAGCAACAGCTTCATCAAGGCGACCTTCTTGTTGATATACATCCGCTAAGTTGTGGTGGGACCAAACAAAATTTGGATTCAGTTCTGCCGCTTTCTGATAGCTTTTAATAGACTCATCAACTTTACCGATCCATTTCAAGACATCGCCTAAATTGTGGTGAGTTCCAAAGTAATTGGGATTAATTGCAATTGCTTTGCGGTAGGCGGCCACAGCCTCGGCAAATTTACCTTCTTCTTGCAGAGACGCCCCTAATTCGTGGTACTCGGTAGCTACCCCAGGGGTGTGTTCGATCGCATTTCCAGAGTGTTCGTGAACCGCGCGATCGCTCTTTTTCGCCCCCCTACTTACACCCTTTTTTTTTAACACCTCTTCTAACCGCTCAGAAATAGCCTTGTCATCAGGCCGAATCTGCAACGCCATCTGATAAAAGACGATCGCCCCATCCGGCCAACTGTGCCGCACCAAAGCATCGGCCAACTCAACATAAAGGTCAGCATCATTCGGCGCAATCTCCAGCGCCTTGTGATACAACTGCACGTCATCACGATTCTCCTGAATCGCCCGCCGGTACAAACGCATCGCCTCTTTCAAATCCCACTGCGATCGCATCCTCAAAGCATCAGCCAACTTTTGCGAAAGCCACGGCAAATCCGCCTGAATTTCGGCAGCGCGGCGGTAAGCGGCGATCGACTCATCCCACCGTTCCAGCTTCTCAAAAGCCGTTGCCATGTTGTAATAAGTCCACGGAAAATCAGGATTTAACTCGGCCGCGCGCCGGTAAACATCGATCGCTTCCTCCCACCTTTCCATTTCTAGCAGCGCGTCGCCCAATTTGCTCTGCGACCAGAAGAAATTCGGATTAACTTCGTTAGCACGCCGGTAGGCAACAACCGCCTCATCCCACCGTTCCAAATTCACCAGCGCTTCTGCTAAATTGTTGTGTGCCCAAAAATGGTCGGGATTGAGTTCGATCGACCTTTGATAAGCCGAAATAGCCTCATCCCACCTTCCCAGTTTAATCAGGGCGTCTGCTAAATAGTTGTGCGACCAACTGAAATCTGGATTTAATTCTGTTGCTTTGCGGTAAGACTCTACAGCTTCTTCCCACCGTTCCAACTTCAGCAGCACATCTGCTAAATTGTTGTGAGACCAGCTAAAATCTGGATTTAATTCGATCGCCTTGCGGTAAGCATTTACCGATTCCTCCCACCGTTCCAACTTAACCAGCGACTCAGCTAAATTGTTGTGCGACCAAGAAAGATCTGGATTGTTTCTAATAGCATTAGTGTAAGCATCTACCGCCGCTTCCCACTGTTCTTGACCCTTAAGAATTTCGCCCAATTCGTGATAAGCTGCGCCAGCATTTGGGTTCAACTCAACCGCGCGCCGGTAACACTCAATTCCCTTATCTACCTTACCTTGCTCGATCAAAGTTTTGGCTAAATTCTCGTGTTCCTCAGCGGTGCCGGATTTGGGGTCGATCGCAAATGCTCGATACCAAGCCTCAGCCGCCTCCTCGGACTTGCCTAACTGACTTAACAGTTTCGCAAAATTGCGGAAAGCACCTGCAAAATCAGGTTTCAGGGCGATCGCCTTTTCGTAAGCAGAAACCGCTTGCTGCCACTGTTCTTGCTGCGCGCAAATGCTGCCGTAATTAGCATAAGCTTCGGCAAAATTTGGGTTAATTTCTATTGCTTTGACATAGCAACTTTTAGCTTCATCAATTTTTCCGCCAGCTTGTAGGGCGTTACCCAGCATTTTGTAAAGCGGCGCTTCCGGCTTAATTTGCAGTGCCTTCTTGCAAGCTGCAATCGCCTGTTCTAATTTGCCCTGAGCAAAATAGCCTTCTGCCAATATTTTGTATGCTTCTGGATCTTCTATATTAATTGTAGAATTAACTGGCTGCTGCACTGGCTGCTGCACTGGCTGCTGCACTGGCTGCTTAACTGCGGTTGCTGCCGGCTGCTGCTTAACTGCACCGTTTTTCGCAGTTGCACCCGCCAAAGTTTGCTGTCCCTCACTGCCGTTTCTCGCATGAGCTGCGTTCAGTTCAATAGCTTTGCGATAATATGCTGTCGCTTCCTCTAACTTGCCTTGTTTTTTGAGCGCTTCTCCCAAGTTTTGGTAAGCTGTCGCCACATTAGGATTTAATTTTATGGCGCGATCGTAACAGGCGATCGCTTCGGGGTATTTTTCCTGCCGAAAAAAAGCGTCGCCCATATTCAAGTGTTCCCCCGGCGCTACTTTTTCCGGTTCTAAACTAAATGCTTGATACCAGCACTGCTGCGCTTCTTCCGGTTTGCTAATTTGTCCAAATACTTTTGCTAAATTCCGGTATACTCCCGCGAAATTCGGTTTAATCGCGATCGCCTTTTGATAAAATCCGATCGCCTCCTGCCATTTTTGCTGCTGCGCGCCAAGACTACCTAAATTCGCGTATACTTCCGCAAAATTCGGTTCTATTTCAATCGCTTTTGCGTACCAGTGCCGCGCCTCTTCCATCCTGCCTTGAGCTTGCAGCGCGTTGCCCAAAGTCTTGTAAGCCGGTGCAAAATTGGGGTGAATTTTCAAAGCTTGTTCGCAGGATGCGATCGCTTCTTCTATTTTTCCTTGGGATAAGTATGTTTCTCCCTGTTGGTTAAATTGAACCGCTGTTGATTCTGTATTCACTGTTGATGGCATATGGGCGGCGGCTCCAGAGGCAGGAATTAAATAAGGTAGTCTAAACGTTTCACAATTATACTCGCGTTTGACACTAAGAGTAGCGGGCTTGTTCCCCTAATTCTTAATTTTTTTGATTCCCGCTGCTGGCGAGGAACCGGGATTATCGGCTAATTTTTTGATTTTACGGCTAAATATGTAAGAATCAGTACGGTTTCTGGCAGATTTGCGCGCCCGTCGCGACTTTTGTAGCTTCTGGTCGATCGCCCGTTTTGTAAAGCAAAGTAAACACGGCCGGTTCTTGCTTGTGGGAGGCTTTCTTGTGGACTGGGCAAGGGAGATTGCACCCTTTTGTATAGGCTTTTTACCGGCGGGCTAGAAGCCGACCCCACAAGAAAGAAATTCACTCTTTGTGGAACACGCATCTTGCCTGTTTTTGAGAAGGGTGCAAGATGTGCGCTCTAGCCCAAATTAGAATAGCCTTTTTAGCAAAAAACGATCGCCCTTTTGCGAGAAAGCGATCGCCCTTTTTTTTCTACAATTAGTTAACAACTATTAGCAATTACTAATTAAGCTGCTGCGGCTGCGTCTTCTTCTGCGTCTTCGGCTTCAGAACCTGCTTGAATTCCCAGCACGGTAACAACCACCTGATCTGGTTCGCCGAGAGCTACCACTCCCGCGGGCAAAACTAATTCGTGAATGTGCAGCGCATCCCCAACCTTTAAATTAGAAATATCTACTTCAATTGCTTCAGGAATGCTGTCAGGTTTGCACTTAACTGCTAGTTGCGTCAGCACGGTATCCAAGATGCCGCCTTCTAACTTGACGCCGACAGCTTCGCCGACAAAATTCAGGGAAACTTCAACTTCCAGACTGTCTTGAGTTGCCACGGAGAAAAAGCTCAGGTGGTAAGGATAGCCCTTCCAAGGATGAACTTGAACTTCACGCAGCAAGGTTTTTCCGCTCCAAGAGAGGTCGGGAATGCTGAGGTCAATTAGGGTATTGTTGACTACGTGCTTTTTGAGCAGGTGTTCAACTGTTTTGGCTTTGATGGTAAGGGAAATGGATTCAGAGCCTTTGTGGCCGTAGAGGACGGCGGGAATCAATCCAGAGCGGCGGAGGGCGTTAGGTTTGCTGCCTTCTGCCCGCTTTTGACATTCTACTGCGAGTTCCATTTTATGACTTTCTGTTGATTGTTTTTACATTTTATCAAATTTATGCTACAGCGATCGAAGTTAATTAAATTCGCTGAATATTTGATAATAATTGGGAATTGGGAATTTGGCTATTCTCCGAATCTCGGTCTCTTCAACTCACCCAATCTCCCCATCAATATTTCCCAATCTAAAATCTCAAGCCTAAAATGGTTGGGCGGGATGGCCGTCTGCAGAAAGCAAAGCGCGTTTCGGGCCGTGAATCGGGTCTTCTACAATAATAGTTTGGTCGCGGCTGGCACCGAGAGAAACGATCGCGATCGGCACTTCCATCAAATCTGCCAAAAACTTTAGATAATCCAATGCTTGCGGCGGTAAATCTTCCAAATTCCGGCACTCTTCCGTAGACTGTTTCCAACCGGGAAGGGTTTCGTAAATAGGTTGGCACCGAGCAAAGATTCGGGAACTTTTCGGGAAATCAACACATCTTTCGCCGTCAATTTCGTAAGCAACGCAAACTTTTATTTCTTCTAATTCATCCAAAACATCTAGTTTGGTAATTGCCAGACAGTCAAGGCCGTTGATGCGGACTGCGTAGCGGCCGATTACCGCGTCGAACCAACCGCAGCGGCGTTTTCTGCCCGTTGTCGTGCCGAATTCTGCACCTCTCTCGCCCAAAACTGCTCCTATTCCATCTACCATTTCGGTAGGGAAGGGGCCTTCTCCGACACGGGTTGTATAAGCTTTTGCTACGCCAATTACGCGATCGATCGCTGTCGGGCCGACTCCGGTTCCCACACAAGCCCCACCAGCGATGGGATTGCTCGAAGTAACGTAAGGATAAGTACCGTGATCTAAGTCTAATAAAGTGCCTTGCGCGCCTTCAAACAGAATATTTTTCCGCTTGTGAATTCCCTCATAAATCTTCAGGGAACTATCAACTACGTGCGGCCGCAAACGTTCCGCATAAACTCGATATTCATCAATTACGTCTTGCGGATTTAGAGGTGGCAAATTGTAGAGTTTTTCTAGAAGGACATTTTTACAATTAATCGTCCATTCCAATTGTTCTTGCAACCCGTCCAAGTCCATTAAATCGAGCATCCGAATGCCAGTGCGTTCCGACTTGTCGGCGTAAGTAGGGCCAATGCCGCGTCCCGTCGTCCCGATTTTATAATTTCCCCGCTGCGTTTCCGATGCTACATCAATTAATCGATGATAGGGCATCGTTACGTGAGCAGTTTCCGAAATCATCAGCGAGGCCGTCGAAATATTCAGTGCCTCTAGCTGGTCTAACTCTGCAATTAAAACTTTGGGGTCAATGACCGTGCCGCAGCCGATGATACACTCTTTATCAGGGTAGAGAATCCCGGACGGAATTAAGTGCAGCTTGAAAGTCTGACCGTTTACTACCACGGTGTGACCCGCGTTGACGCCCCCTTGGTAGCGGACAACGATATCTGCGGATTTGCTGAGCAAATCGGTAATTTTGCCTTTTCCTTCATCGCCCCACTGGGCGCCGATCACAACTACGTTAGCCAAGGGTTTCTCGCGTTCAGTTCAGGTTGACACAATCTCCGATTATGTACGAACGTGTCCCGGATGTCAAATAAATTTTTGTTACAATTGAAAGACTTGAGGCTGTATTGCTCTCATCAACCCGCTTCCAGCACTATCGGGGGACTTGGGAAGGGAGAGCCCGAGAGGGGGAGAATGGGAGAGGGGAGAATGAGACAGGATTTGATGAGTTTTTATGGGAATCCAATGTGCAGCTTAAATGTGGAACAGTTTACCTGCTGGAGGTTGTTGGCTGGTATGGCGGAAAACCCGGTTTCTGGCCACTGATGCGTATAGGACTAAATTACAAATTCTTCAATCCTTCAATTCTTCAATCCTTCAATTCTTTCAATCTAAAATCTAAAATCTAAAATCTAAAATCGCATGACTTTACACGCTGAGTTGCACCGCCATCTGGGTGGTTCTGTCGTTCCTAGGGTGCTGTGGCGGTATTTCGATCGCCACAATGCTGAGATGGTTAATCGATTTCAAAAATACTCGGAGTTTGAGGAGTTTTACACTCGTCCGCGCAATACTCTCAATGAGTATTTGGAACTGCACACACTGGTAGAAAGCGTTCAAACTGTTGAGACGTTGCCTTATTTCATCTATCGATTGATGCGGGGCGCTTACGTGTTTGAAAATCTGGCTTATTTGGAGTTGCGCTATACGCCTTATTTGCGGACTCCAGAACATTTGGATCAGTCAGAACGCATTGATTTGATGGCAGAAATTGTACAAGTTGTGGGCAAGGCAAGTCAAATTAGCGATTGTCCGATTGTTACTAGCCAAATTTTGTGTATGCACTCGCGTTTACCCTATGAGGTGAATCGAGCGATCGTAGACTTGGCCGCACAAATGGGAGAATACGTTTGCGCGATCGATATAGCTGGGGGCGATGATTGTATTGGCGAGCGTTTGGAGGAGTTTGTCGGATTGTACCAGTATGCGAGGTCGATCGGCATCAAAACTACTGGCCACCTGTACGAAACTACCTCTGGCTGTTATCCCGAACTTCTGCCCTATCTGATGCGTATCGGCCACGGGATTCAAATTCCGTTAAAATATCCCGAACTGCTGCCAGAAGTCGCGCGCAGGGGTCAATGCTTGGAAGTTTGCCCGACTACCTATCTCAAAACGGGGACGTTGCAGGATATGCGCGAATTGAAGGTTGTGTTCGATCGATGTTTTGAAGCTGGCGTCGATATTGCCATTTGCACCGACAACGCGGGATTGCACAACGTGCGATTGCCTTTCGAGTACGAGAATTTATTGACTCTGGATATCATTGATTTTCGGCAATTGCAAGCGTGTCAAGAAGCTGCTTTCCGCCATGCTTTCGCGTGGCCCTACGGGGAGAGGCCTGTGAAAATGCTAACTGGTTTGTTGCAGCATGAGTCTGTGGAGGCGATCGTTAATTAAAGAATATCCATTTAATGAACCGCGAAGGCGCGAAGGAAGAGAAAGAGGAAGATAGGTAGATGTTTTTAGGTAAAGACTCTACTTGAAAATGAGAAAAAGCTCTTTGTTCTCTTCCTTCGCCCTCTTTGCGTCTTCGCGGTTCGTTTAAAAGAGATATTTGTAAAATTATAATAAGTGTCTGGCGATCGGCAATCGGTAGCAAGTTATAGTTTGGAGGCAGAATCATCAATATAAAAAAATAAAAAAACGATGACAAATATGGACGCTTACTGGATGCCTTTCACTGCCAACCGACAGTTTAAAGCGAATCCGCGAATATTGGTTTCGGCAAAAGATATGCACTTTACAAGCGATGATAACCGCTCAATTTTAGATGGTACTGCGGGGCTGTGGTGTGTGAATGCAGGGCACGCCCGCGAGACAATTGCCGAAGCGGTTAAACAGCAGGTTTTGCGTTTGGATTACTCTCCGGCTTTTCAGATGGGACATCCAGGTGCTTTTGAATTGGCGGAACGTTTGGTAAAGATGATTCCGGGCAATTTCGATCGCGTTTTCTTTACTAATTCGGGTTCGGAATCTGTAGAAACTGCTTTAAAAATTGCAATTGCTTATCACCGGGTGAAAGGTGAAGGAACTCGCCAAAGATTAATCGGTAGGGAACGCGGCTATCACGGCGTTGGTTTTGGGGGAATTTCTGTCGGCGGTATCGGTACAAACCGCAAGTTTTTTGGCAGTTTGCTCACGGGAGTCGATCATTTGCCTCACACTCACAATCTCGAACACAATGCTTTCAGCCGCAAACAACCGGAATGGGGCGCGCATTTGGCGGATGAATTGGAGCGGATTGTCGCTTTGCACGATGCGTCTAATATTGCAGCGGTAATTGTCGAGCCAGTGGCTGGTTCTACAGGGGTTTTGATTCCACCGAAAGGTTATTTGGAGCGGCTGCGGGCGATTTGCGACAAATACGGAATTCTGCTGATTTTTGATGAGGTAATTACCGGATTCGGGCGACTAGGCTCTAGTTTTGCAACGGAATATTTTGGGGTGGTTCCCGATATTGTGACGGCGGCTAAAGGTATAACTAACGGTACGGTGCCGATGGGCGCGGTGTTTGTGAAAGAAGGCATTTATGATGCTTTTATGAATGCTCCTGAAAATGCGATCGAGCTTTTTCACGGTTATACTTATTCGGGTCATCCTGTGGCTTGTGCGGCTGCTTTGGCGACGTTGGATATTTATGAGGAAGAAAGGTTATTTGAACGAGCCGATAAGATGGCTGGTTACTGGGAAAATGCGCTTCATTCTTTGAAGGGGGTGCGGCACGTAATTGATGTCCGCAATCTGGGACTGGTGGCGGGTATTGAGTTGGAATCTATTGCTGGGAAACCGGGGAAACGGGCTTTTGATTGTTTCTTGCAGTGCTATGAAAAAGGGTTGCTGATTCGCAGTACGGGTGATATTATTGTTTTGTCGCCACCGCTGATTATTGAAAAAGAACATATCGATAAAATTGTGGAAATTTTGACAGGGGTTTTGCAGGAGATGGAGTAAAATTTAACGAACCGCGAAAGCGCGTTAGGCGAAGCCGCGCGTAAGCGCTAGGACGCGAAGGAGGAGAAAGAAGAAGATGCAGTTCTTCCTTCGCGCTGTTTGCGTATTCGCGGTTCGTTCAAATAATTAAAAAGCGCTATAATAATTAACAACTAATGACGAATGACGAATAACTATGGTGCAATTAACGGCAAAAATTTCTGCTAACGAGTTAGCAAATTTGGCTGTAGATTTGATTCGTAAAACAGGTTGCGAGTACGGTGATGTGCGTTTTTGCACTTACCGAAAGCAGAATCTTTACGCGCGCGATCGATCTTTAAGTCAACTGTCAGATAATGTAAGTTCGGGTTTTGGCGTGCGGGTGCTTCTAGACGGCGCTTGGGGGTTTGCCGCCAGTCACAGCAAAACACCCGCAGAGGTTGCAAGAATAGTCGCTTTGGCTGTAGAAATCGCTAAAGGCAGCCGCTTAACTCAGAAGGAACCGGTGCGGTTAGTACCAGTCGAAAAATATGTCGATACCTATGTAACTCCCATCGCCATTGACCCTTTTTCTGTACCAGTTGCTGAAAAAGCTGAACTGCTGCTAACTATCAACGAGAAGCTGCTAGCACACGGCGCACAAGGCATCAAAAAAGCTGATTCTTTTTTGCAGTCAAGCCGCGAAGACAAGGTTTTTGCTTCTACAGAAGGCTCGCTAATCGAACAAACAATCTACCGCAGCTATCCGGGCTTTGACTGTACGGCAATTGCGGGCGGCGATGCCCAAAGTCGCAGTTACGAACGCCCGCCCCTGAATATCGGTTACGAACATATTAATCCCGATGATTTGTTGAGTCAAGTTGAAAGAGTTGCTGCCGAAGCTATTGAGAAAGTCCGCGCTCCTAAAATCCCTGCTGGTATTTGCAAATCCCTGATTCTTAAGCCGACAAATTTGTTTTTGACAATCCACGAATCAGTAGGACATCCAACTGAATTAGACCGGGTTTACGGCTACGAATCTAATTTTGCTGGCACGAGTTTTGCTACTACTGATAAGTTAAATAAACTGCAATACGCTGCACCTTGGGTGAATTTTAAGTGCGATCGCACTCAACCGGGCGGCCGCGGTACAATGGGTTACGATGATGAGGGCGTAAAATCACAAGATTGGTACGTTGTCAAGGATGGAATTTTAGTTGATTATCTCACTGACAGAGAGACGGCTTATCGCCTCGGACGCGGTAGCAGCAACGGTTCTGCTTACGCTGACAGTTGGTCGAGCGTGCCGATGGTGAGAATTCCCAATTTGGGATTGGAGCCGGGCCCGGATGGCGGCAGCCATACTGCTACTTTGGCAGAGATGATTGCGGATACGGAAGACGGGATTTTAATCGACGGTATGGGTAGTTATTCGATCGACCAGCAGCGGCGCAATTTTCAATTCGGCGGCGATGCTTTTTGGAAGGTGGAAAAAGGTAAAGTGGTCGGTATGTTGAAGGATGTAACTTATCAGGCGATGACTACTGATTTCTGGAATCAAATAGATGCGATCGGGCCAGCTTCGGAGCTGGTTCAATGCGGTACTCATATATGCGGAAAGGGCGAGCCGATGCAGGTTGCTCAAATGACTCACGCTTGTGTGCCGGTGCGAGTGAGGGATATTCAAATTGGGTAATAGGGCATGGGGCATGGGGCATCGGTTCTTAGTTATTAGTTAATTGCTAACAATGCCCAATTCCCAATGTCCAATTTGCAATGCCCAATTCGCAATGCCCAATTCGCAATGCCTAATTACTAATCATGATTGTAACAACATCGCCCGCAAGTTTAAGTGAAGAGCAAGCCTTATCTGTAGTAGAAAAAGCAGTCAAATTATCCAAAGCAGAGGAAGTATTTGTAAGTCTCTCTACTGGCGAAGAATCTCTTTCGAGATTCTCGGAAAACCAAATCAGCCAAAATATCAGCAAAACTGTATTTAACCTGAGCATTACTAGCTATTTTGGCAACAAAAGCGCCTCTGCTGCTGTTACAGAATTTTATGAAGATGCGATCGCCTCCGCCGTCAAGCGATCGGAAGAATTGGCCCGAATTGCGCCGGCAGACCCCGAATGGATGCCGCTGCTGCCACCTCAAACCTACGATTTGCGATCGCCCGCATTCGACGCAGCAACCGCAACTGTATCGCCTCTAGCGCGGGCAGAAATGGTGCAGCAAGCCTGCGCGAGATCCTCCCAGGGGGGCGCTCATGGTTCGGGCACTTTGAGCACTGAGGCGTCGCTGTACGCGATAGCCTCGTCAACTGGACTCCGCGCCTGCAACCAGTCTACACAGGCAGATTTCAGCTTGACTGCTCGCGTTGAAGACGGTTCTAGCTGGGCGAGGAGCACTGCTTGGAGTATCAACGAATTGCCCATCGCCGAATTAGCAGAACAAGTGCTCGATCGGGCGATCGCATCTCGCAACCCGCGCCCCATCACTCCCGGCGTTTATCCGGTAATCCTTGACGGCGCTGCTTTTGCTGGCTTGCTACCGTGGGTGATTTGGGGGCTGGATGCGAGGGCGGCGGATGAGGGACGATCATTTATGTCGATCGCCGATGCAGAGGGAAAACCAGCGGGAAACCGCGCGGGGGAACAACTTTTTAGCCCGTTAGTCCAAGTGCAGCGCGATCCGGCTCATCCTTTGCTGCGATCGAATACTTTTTTCGGCGACGGATTGAGCAATAACTATTTGGAAATCATCAAAGATGGCGTCCCTCAAAGTTTGTCTTATTCCCGCTACTGGGCCGCACAAAAAGGCAAAGAGGCAAAAGGTGCTTATTACCCGATCGTGATGACAGGTTCCGACCAAAGTTTAGCAGATTTAGTTGCTCAAACCGAGCGAGGAATTTTCGTCAGTCGAGCTTGGTACGTGCGCTACGTTAATCCGAAAACATTGGAAGTAACGGGGATGACTCGCGACGGTACTTTTTGGATTGAGGATGGCAAAATTGCTTACCCGATTAAAAACCTGCGTTTCAATCAAGTTTTACCTGATATGTTGCGCGATGTGGATGCAGTTAGTGCGGTGAAGCGTTACGGCGGTAGTGTCGTGCCCGGAGTGCGCGTGAAAGCTTTTAATTTCACGAGTATTACTGACAGTTTGTGACTTGCAAGGGTGAGGTGCGCGGAAACTCACCCGGAGGAGGTGGGTTTTTGTGTCGGTAAGGTCGATCGGGTGCGGGTTCGGGCGATCGCCTGTTAACAAAGCTGTTCGGAAAATTAGTATTTTTTTTACCGAGGCATCTAGCTTAAGGTAGAGTATTGTTTGTGAGAGTTAGGATTTAAACCAGCTACTATCTAATTTAGAGCGATCGAGAAAAAGCAATTACCAATTACCAATAATCAATGAATCAATATTTTGCTACAGTTGCGCGCGGTTTAGAAACTATTGCCGCTCAAGAATTAGAACGTTTAGGGGCCCAGGATGTCAAGCCAGATTTTACAGGGGTTTATTTTGCGGGCGATCGCGCTTTATTGTACCGCGTCAATCTGTGGTCGAGAACTATTTTTCGAGTGCTAATGCCGATCGCCGAATTCCGGTGTTACAACTCGGATATGCTCTACCGCGAAGTGCAAAAAATCCCTTGGGACGAATACTTATATCCCGACAATACTTTAGCAGTAAACTGCACCGGCGGCAACGAAAAGTTGAACCACACTCACTTTACAGCTTTGCAGGTCAAAAATGCGATCGCCGACCAACAGCGCCTTCAATTTAACAAGCGTTCTAATGTTGATGTAGAGCATCCCGATTTGCAAATTAACCTTCACATTCATCAAGATAGAGCTATTTTAAGTTTAGACAGTTCTGGCGGTAGTTTGCACCGCCGGGGATATCGACCGGCGATGGGGCTTGCTCCCCTCAAAGAAACCCTAGCTGCGGCTTTGTTGGAGATGGCAGAATGGACGCCAGATTTGCCGTTTTTAGACCCAATGTGCGGTTCTGGAACTTTGCCTTTGGAAGCGACGTTAAAGGGCTTGAATATTGCACCGGGATTGTTTCGAGAAAAGTTTGGATTTATGAGTTGGCGGGATTTTGACGAACCTTTGTGGGATAAATTGTGGGCCGAAGCTGAAAATAGTGAGTTACCGGAGCTTAAAGAGGTGATTGCAGGGTGCGATCGCGATTCCGATATGTTAACTCAAGCTCGCACTAACGCGCAGCAAGCTGGTATTTCCGGTAAAATTCAGTTTGCTCAAACCGAGCTATCTCAGTTGGAAGCACCTGCAGACAGAGGCGTTCTGATTTGCAATCCTCCCTACGGAGAAAGGCTGGGAGATGCTAGCGAATTAGGAGATTTGTACAAAATGTTGGGGGATATTTTCAAGCATCGTTTTAAAGGTTGGAATGCGTTTATTTTGACGGGAAATAAGGAGTTGGGGAAAAAGGTGGGACTCAGGACATCGCGGCGAATTCCAGTTTTTAATGGCTCGATTCCGTGTACTTTGCTCAAATATGAACTGTATTAGAGGATCGGAGCCGGGAAAATAGCGGTAATGAGGAAGCTACTGCAAAAGTGGAGAACCAAGAAAGCAGAAGATAGGTGACAAGGCAGAGAGAGGCACTAATAGTAAAGGAAAAAAAGAATATCTGCGGAATTAAATGGCTCAACAATAATCAAATTCACATACCGACAGGGGAAATTATTTCACCTTGATCGGAGGTGTATCACCGCTCATCCCTCCATCGGCAAAAAAGAAACGTGAGCCGAAACAATCTTCCACCCTTGAGGAAACTTGCGCCACATCTGACTCTGCCGCCCCAGCCGCACCACTCCATCCATCGCACGGCGAAATTCCAGCGTCACAGCCGCCGTGTCTGCATCGAAAGTCACGACTTTGAGGTTGAACATTTCTCGATCGACATTTACAGGCGATCGCCCTTTGCGAAAAGCCCTCACCTCATCGCTCCCGTACAGGTTCTCCGTCACCCCAAACCGCACGACTTCCGGCGCATCCCAGAACAAATTATCGAGAGTTTCAATATCGTTCGTACAAAGAGCTTTTTCGTATTTTAAATATAGTTCAGTTAACTCAGCCACCACAGCAGAATCATTGATAACAGTCATAAATTATAGATTTTAAAACTATTAATTTTCCCAACTTTTGTTGGCAATAAGGACTTTATTCCTTATTGCCAACAAAACTAATTACTGGAAATTAATGCTCAATTTTCAGAGATATAATCTTGTCACCTTGGCGGATAGCATTGACGACAGACATATCCTCAGTTTTGCCAAAAGTTGTGTGAACTCCATCTAGATGAGACTGGGGAGAATGGCAAATAAAGAATTGGCTGCCACCCGTATCGCGGCCTGCGTGAGCCATCGATAAAGTTCCTGCCAAATGTTTGTTGGAGTTAATTTCGCACTTGATTTTGTAGCCGGGGCCGCCCGTTCCATTGCCTTTTGGACAGCCACCTTGAATCATAAAGTTAGGAATGACTCGGTGAAAGGACAATCCATCGTAAAAACCTTTTTCCGCCAAGTCAACAAAATTCTTCACTGTGTTAGGCGCATCCGCATCGAACAATTCCAAATTGATTGTGCCTTTGTCGGTTTCCATAATAGCGCGGGTCATGATTTCTCCTGGCTTCCTAAAATGAGTGTGTTGCCTGCGTTTTAATTGCGGACTTCGCTTTGATAACGACAGGTTTCAAACTGTCGTTATATTGTGGCTTTCAGAAGTGTAGCATATTCCCGCAACTCTCATAGGACTTATGTGCACTTTCTGAGGAAACTCGGTTTATTGCGAGATTTCTGGTTAGCAAAGCCAATATTTTCCGAGACACCGAGTTTGTTACCCTCAGTCATATTTTAATTGTTGGTCACTTGCGGGCGATCGGGTTCTTCCTGAATATCGTTCATATTAAAAATGAAAGGAACCCGACTCGAACCTGCGCCCATAACCAGCACTTTTGGCATCTGAGCCCCGCCGCTTCTCCAAGCTTCGATAGCCTCTTTTTGCAGAACTAAATTGCCGCCCTGAGCCTTCAAAGTTTCCGCCAAAAGTCTTTGAGCTTCCGCCCTACCTTGAGCGCGGTTAATGTCAGCTTGAGCCTGTTGTTCTGCTTCCTGAGCCACATAAACAGCCCTTTGCGCCCGCTGTTCAGCAACCTGTTTCTCCTCAACCGCTTTCGCAAAATCTGTGGAGAATCGAATGTTAACAACGCTCGTATCGAGTACGATTACATCATACTTTGATAGCCTTTCCTTCAGCGCAGTATCAAAGTCTCTCTTCAGTTCACTTCTTTGAGTAATAGATTGTTCGGCGGTTCTCAGTGCAGCCGCTGTTTTAAATGCTTCTTGAGTCTGAGGAGCAATAATTTTTGAGACTATATTCTCCAAAGTTCCTTGAGTTCTTCTGATCTCAACTATTCTCTCAGCATCAAGGCGAAAATTGATCGCAAAACTAGCATTTAAATCCTGAAGGTCTTTAGTAGCACTCTGGGCGGGAACTTCAAATTTTTGCACTGTTACATCGTACACATCTACCTTAGATATCAGCGGGGGTCTGAGGTGAAACCCCTCTAACAATGCTCCATCTGTGGCTTTTCCTAAAACGCTGACTACTCCTGCTTCGCCTGGATTGATGACGACAAAAGAGTTTAATGCGATGAGTAGCGCGCCTACTAATAGAATCCCAGCGATTGCTGAGGATATGCTCTGAAAACTTTGATTTTTCAACTTACACGCTCCTTTGTGCTCATTCCATTATAATGGTTAAATAGATTCCGTCGCCTCTCAAGTCTAAAATCTAAAATTACAATCTAAAATAGATGGGGTTGCCTCTGAAATCTCAAATCTAAAATGGATGGGCTGATGCTCAAAATTGTTAAATATCCTAGAACTTATCACATCGAAGGTTCGCGTTTCCAACCAGGCGATGAAGACCTCGACAGCGTGCCATTTAGCGCCCTGATCGATCGCCCTCTAATTATAGAAGAAAAGGTAGACGGCGCTAATACAGGCATCAGCTTCGCATCAGATGGACAAATGCTGCTGCAAAGTCGCGGCCACTATCTCACCGGCGGGCCGAGGGAAAAACATTTTAACTTATTCAAACAGTGGGCTTTCAGTCTCAGCGGTGTGCTGGGAGAAGTGCTGGGAACTCGCTACATTCTTTACGGCGAATGGCTTTATGCCAAACACACTGTTTTTTATGATTTTTTGCCGCACTATTTTATGGAGTACGACGTGCTGGACTTAGAAACCAGTCAATTTCTGAGTACAGAATCCCGCCAGAAGTTGTTAAGCGGACTGCCGTTAGTGTCAGTTCCCGTGCTGTTTTCGGGAGTGCTGAAATCGCACAAGCAAATGATGCAGTTTATGGAAAAATCTAATTTTATTCAACCGGGACATTTGGATCGGTTGCGTTTGTCCAGTCGGGAATTGGGGTTAGATGAAGAACGGTGTTTGAAAGAGACTGACAAGAGTGAGATTATGGAGGGTCTGTACATTAAAATTGAAGAAGATGGCATAGTAAAGGCGCGTTACAAATACGTGCGCGCCAGCTTTTTGACTGCTATTAAGAATGCCGAAGGACATTGGCTAAATCGCCCAATTATACCCAATATTCTGCGTCCCGATGTGAATTTATTTAATTTTAGTTAACCAGCAGGTGAATTTATGAATGCACTGTTATCGCCATCGGCAACTTGGACTTTTCCCTTTTGTCCCGAACCGCCCGATTGGTTTCTGGATTGGGACAGCATTCAAAATCATTTCGATTGGATTCAAAACTTAAAAGGATGTCAGCAAGACCCGATTTATCACGCCGAAGGAGACGTTTTAATTCATACCCAAATGGTCTGCGAAGCATTAATCTCATCCCCGAATTGGCGGCAATTACCCGAAAAAGAACGATCGATACTTTTTGCCACCGCTTTGCTGCACGATGTCGCCAAACCAGCCTTTACAAAAATAGAAGCCGACGGCAGAATTAGCTCAAAAGGTCACGCCCGCCAAGGTGCCAGGATGGTCAGACAAATTTTATCTCAATTCGAGCCGCCTGTGCAGTTTGAGATTCGCGAAACAGTGGTGGCGATCGTCCAATTCGGCAGTTTACCCATCTGGCTGATCGACAAACCCAACCCGCAGCAGTCTGTAATTAAAGTCAGTCAAGTTGTCCGCTGCGATTTCCTCGCACTTTTAGCCGAAGCAGACGTGCGCGGCCGTCAGTGTAGCGACAGACAAGAACTGCTCGATAAAATAGAACTATTTCGGGAGTTTTGTCAAGAAAATAATTGTTGGGATTCTCCCCGACAATTCCCATCACCACACAGCCGATTTATCTACTTCCGCAAAGAGAACGGCAACCCGGATTACGAAGCATTTGACGACACTAAATGCGAAGTAATTTTGATGTCTGGCTTGCCAGGAAGCGGTAAAGATTATTGGATTCGGAAAAATCTCCCAGATTTGCCAGTAATCTCGCTGGATGCACTGCGAAAAGAGATGAATGTGCCTCCCGACGAAACACCTGGAAATGTGGTGACAGCAGCCAAACAAAGAGCGCGCGAATACATAAATGAGGGGCGTTCTTTTGTGTGGAATGCCACGAATACAACTAAACAAATGCGGCAGCAATTAATTAATTTTTTTGCTGCTTATCAAGCGCGAATTCGCATTGTTTATCTGGAAGTACCTCTAGAAGAAATATTGCAGCGGAATCGATCGCGCACAGCAACTGTACCGGAAGCAGTCATTCGCAAATTAGCTGCGCGGCTGGATATTCCAGATATCACAGAAGCGCATCAAGTTGAGTGGATAGTACCCGATCCGGCTACTTTAGCGGCTATTCCCCATAGTTAGCCATATTACTTCAACGCGCTACCAATTCCTTTTTCCCTAAAATAGAATCGTCATAATGCGCCAACAAATCAGCAGGGTGATCGTAAATTGCCGCAGCATTTGCCAGCGAAGCATCATCGAAACCTCCGCACCTAAAAGCAATTACTGGCACCCCGCACTTGCCCGCAGCTTCGATATCGTAAGGAGTATCAGCTAACATCACCGTCTGACTTGCTTCCATCTGCAATTTGCTCAAAGCAGCTTCCACAATATCCGGTTCCGGTTTAGAAGCTTCCGCATCACTCGATGTCGCCGCTTGCGCTTGATCCAATAAATCGTCAACTTGCGCAGCTTTCAGCAAACCGGAAAGTTCTTCGGTGGTAGCAGAAGTAGCAATAATTAGCCGCAATCCTTCTTTCTGCATTTTTAACAGCAAATCCCGCGAACCGGGGGTTGGAGAAAGTTCGGGAGCACGGTTAATAATTAGTTCTTTGCGTCGCTGTGCAATCTTTTTCCCGTCGCCTGCTTCGTCGGAAAGTCCTGATACCATTTTGGGTATAACTTTATCGCCTCCCATACCAATTAGCGGGCGAACTTTCTCGAACGGCACCTCGTAGCCGTAAGCCGCAAATGACTCTACCCAAGCTTGAGCGTGGGCGTCATTGCTGAGCGTCAGAGTACCGTCAATATCGAGAATTACTGCTTGCAATTTCATAACTTATTTGTTGTTAGTTATTAGACTTATTGTCAAAACCTGGTTTGTAGTAAGGACTGAAGTCCTTAACTAATTAATTAGCAAATCAGCGATGAAAGTTCTTACTACTAACCTTTGGTTAGTAGTAAGAACTTTCGTTTGTGTTAGGTTAGGAGTAAGCACTTTAGTCCTTAATTACTTAAGTCAATCGGGGACTGGCAAGCTTACTATTAACTTTTTGATTGGCTATTTCATGCCGGTGCCGTGCAATTTGGGATCGGGCTGCGGCGGTACTATTTCTGGCCCTAACGGTTGGGGATTGGCGACATATTCAAACTCGCCTTTGCCGTCCATTGATTTGCCTTTCGCCCAGCGTCCCTGGCTACTTTCGGAACCTTCAGAATGATTCCAAAACTGATAAGCAAATTCTGACTTTTCCAACTCCTGCGGGAAGGAACTCGGAACGGGTGTTGTTTCCATTCCCGAACTTTCTAAATCTTCGATCGCCGCCAGCCACAAATTTTGGTGCATCGTGTCGCGGGCGATCATAAAACTCAGGGTGTCTTTCACGCCCGGATCGTCTGACATTTCATACATCCGCACAGCCTGCAATCTTCCTTGCGATTCGGCGTGCAAATTCGAGCGAAAATCGGCTAAAAGATTGCCGCTAGCAACGATATAACGGCCGTTCCAGGGATACCCTACGCTGTCGCTAGGAAGTGCGCCCAAACCCGATACAATTGCGTGCTGCGGATTCATGCTGGCGGCGATCGCATCGCGCGGGCTGTTTCCTCCCATCACAGCACCCACCACAGCATCTTTGAAACCTTCTTCTTGCATAGATACAGGAGCTTTATCTAACAAGTGAGCAATCATAGTTGCTAGCATCTCGATATGCCCGATTTCTTCTGTACCGACATCAAGCAACATATCGCGATATTTGGCTGGACCTCGGCAGTTCCAACCTTGAAATAAATACTGCATCATCACGGTCATTTCGCCAAATGTACCGCCAATTAGTTCTTGTATTTTCTTGGCGTAAACGGCATCTGGCTTTTCTGGTCTTTTGTAATACTGTAGTGGCTTCTTATGGTAAAACATGGGGAATTCCTCCCTGGGTGTTTTGAACAAGTTTCATTATTTGTAACGCTGCCAACGAGCGAGGGGAATCATCTTTTAGTCATAAAGAAATTAAATCAAGCCCGGTTATCTTTATCACTTTAGTTTAATGCGGTTTCTCGCGATCGCGAACTAAGACTCTCTTAAATTTGGTCGATCGTACATTCTATTTAAACAAACACAGCGCTGTGTCCTCCATGTCTCAAAAAACACGTCAAAACCGCCCTCCGGCAGGGGTATTAACCCCTATTGGAGAGCGGTTTTTCGGGTTTAGCGGACACTTATGTGCTGTGTCCATCCCCCTAGCTTCGAGTCCCCCTCTTGTTAAGCGGGATGGGGAGAATTAGTGGAATCAATGAGTTTGATAATTTTCCTCAGTCCAACAGCGCGGCAGAGCTTCACCGGAAGGAAAGACTAAATTACTTTTTGGAAAAGTTGCTTTCTCTTGCTCTTCTTGACCAGCTTGATTTTTTCCCGTCACTTCATTTTTTGTAGGGCTAATTAAAGCATCTACATCCAGGATTTCTATCAAGTCGCCTGATTCTTTTTCTTGTAAAAGCATAGTTTTTCCGTGAAGGGTAAATCCGAGTTAGGGTTTGAGGACAATTTTGATGCAGTTGTCTTTTTTGTTGAGGAAAATATCGTAGCCGTGGGGCGCTTCATCCAATTTCATTCGGTGCGTAATTACGAATGATGGGTCAATTTCGCCTTTTTGAACGCGATCGAGCAAAAGCCGCAAATAGCGCTGAACGTGCGTCTGTCCCATTTTCATGGTCAAGGCTTTGTTGAAAGCTGCACCTAATGGCACTTTGTCAACGAAGCCGCCGTAAACGCCGGGAATTGACACTGTACCACCCTTGCGACACGCGAGGATCACTTGTCGCAGGGCCGTAGGTCGATCGCTCTCCAACCGCACAGCTTGCTTGGCTTTGTCGTACAAAGCGTCGAGACCGGTGCCGTGGGCTTCCATCCCTACCGCGTCGATGCAAGAGTCGGGTCCGCGTCCCCCCGTCATTTCGGTGACTGCTTCCCCGGCGTCTATTTCTTCGTAATTGATGATTTCAGCTTTCGCCGCGGCCGCCATTTGCAAGCGTTCCGGTATGCGGTCGATCGCAATTACTCGCTCGGCCCCCAGCATAAACGCGCTTCTGATTGCAAATTGTCCGACCGGCCCACATCCCCAAACAGCTACAGTATCCCCCGGCTGAATGTCGCAGTTTTCGGCCGCCATGTAACCGGTAGGAAAGATATCGGTGAGGAACAATACTTGCTCGTCAGAAAGTCCGTCGGGAATTTTTAAAGGGCCGACATCTGCAAACGGAACCCGCGCGTATTCTGCTTGACCTCCTGCATAGCCGCCCGTTAAATGCGAGTAGCCAAACAGTCCTGCAGGCGAATGACCGAACATTTTTTCAGCCAGCCCAGCATTGGGGTTGGAGTTGTCGCACAGCGACCACAAATCGCGGTTGCAAAAAAAGCAACTGCCGCAAGAAATAGTAAAAGGAACGATGACGCGATCGCCCTTTTTTAAGTTCTTGACTTCGCTACCGAGTTCGACTACTTCCCCCATGAATTCGTGACCCAGAATGTCGCCGGATTGCATTGTCGGGATGAAGCCATTGTAGAGGTGCAAATCTGAGCCGCAGATTGCTGTAGACGTGATTTTAACTATCGCATCGCGCGGATTGATAATTGTTGGGTCTGGTACATTATCAACGCGCACATCCTTTGCTCCGTGCCAGCAAAGAGCTTTCATTATTTTTTTCCTCTAGTTAACTACTAGCGAGCAAATTTTTGATTCTAAATCATACCTTTACTAAGCCGATAAATTACTCGCTTGGATGTTGCTAATCTTAAGCATATAAAATATTTCTTCTCTCTATCCGAGGTATAATATATAAATCTATCTTCCGGATGTTTTCAATAACGAAAATGTAAAGTTTCTTCTCCAACTAAAGTGCGGGGGATTTCACATTCTTCTGTTAAGCCCCAACAGTTATAGCAACCGCACCCGACGGTTAGAACGTTCTTAATTGCTGAAACCGTTGCGGAAGATTGCTTCTTCCTTCTCTCCTAGATAACTAAAGCCTTCTTCCTTCTCTTCTAGATAACTAAAGCCTTTTTCCTTTTTCATTTTTCCTTCTTCTTTCTTCCTTCAACATCTGCTATAACAGCTAACAACTACATAGCTGAGATTGTTTTTGTCGATCGCCGAGCGCTCTCCTCTCACAATGGATAAAATTTCCGCATTTTGCCTCACTATAGCCGATATTTTGCCTCACTTTAGATAAACAGCGACCGAAAACTTCTCACGTAAAAGCGGGTTTATCAATTATTAAGCAGGGTGCGTGACTTTTGTATAGCTCAACACCTCATCCCAATTAGGAGAATCCTGCACCCTGCTTAAGGAGGATTAATCGTCAAATATTGTATATTAGTTAGAGCTAAAAGCCGAGCTTGCGCTAAAGTTGTTAAAGATTAAAATTTATCGATCGCCTTTTATGCCTTACACTGCATCTACCCCAACAGACCCCAATCAACCCAACATCCGCAATGCCGACCACCGCTTACTAGAATTCACCAAGCTAACTCCGATGATGCAGCGGTATGTGGAAGTGAAAGAACAGTATCCCCACGCACTTTTATTGTTTCGAGTCGGAGATTTTTTTGAGTGTTTTTTCCAAGATGCAGTTACTATTTCGCAGGAATTAGAACTTGTTTGTACTAGCAAAGAAAGTGGCAAGGAAATCGGCAGAGTGCCGATGACAGGAGTGCCGCACCACGCCCTAGATCGCTACACTTCAATGTTAGTAGAAAAAGGCTATGCTGTGGTAGTTTGCGACCAAGTAGAAGATGCCTCGATTGCTGCGAAAGAAGGCCGTCAAGTCAAGCGAGAAATTACCCGCATTCTCACTCCCGGAACTTTGACTGATGACGGAATGCTCAAACCGAGACAAAATAATTTTTTAGCAGCAGTCGTCATCGCTGGGGAACATTGGGGATTGGCTTATACAGATATTTCTACGGGAGAATTCGTAACTACCCAAGCAGACAGTTTAGAACAATTAACCCTAGAATTGCTGCGCTTGCAGCCTTCGGAAGTCTTGGTACCGACTAATGCGCCGGATTTGGTGACTATGTTGAGGCCCGGAGAGAAATCAGAGCATTTACCCGATTGTTTGCCGAATTCGTTTTGCTATTCTTTGCGATCGCAAATTCCGTTTAGTTTGTCCGAAGCAAAACAGAGAATCCTGCAAAAGTTCAAAGTGCGATCGCTCGAAGGTATGGGATGCGGCCACCTTTCCCTCGCAGTGCGCGCCGCCGGAGGTTTGTTGCAATATCTCGAAGAAACTCAAAAGGAAAAAGCAGTTTCTTTGCAAAGATTGCACACTTACACTCTCACCGATTTTCTCATCCTCGACTACCAAACCCGCCGCAATCTTGAAATTACTCAAACAGTGAGAGATGGGGTTTTTCACGGTTCGCTGCTGTGGGCTATAGACAAAACCAGCACTGCAATGGGAGGCCGCGCTTTGCGCCGCTGGGTGCTGCAACCTTTGCTCAGCATTAAAGGCATTTGCGCCCGACACGACACGATTCAAGAATTAGTAGAAAATAACGCCCTGCGCCAAGATTTGCAGCAGTTGCTGCGCCAAATTTACGACATCGAAAGACTGACAGGCCGCGCCGGTTCAGGAACAGCTAGCGCTCGGGATTTGGTCGCTTTAGCTGATTCTCTCGGAAAACTCCCGGCATTAGCCTCGATCGCAGCCCAAGGGCGCTCGCCCTATTTGAAAGCGCTGCAAAATGTACCGCCAATTCTAGAAGAATTAGCAAGTAAAATTCACGCTCATTTAGTTGATGAACCGCCGATTCATTTAAAAGAAGGAGGTTTGATTCGACCGGGAATCAATGCCATCCTAGATGAGATGCGCCACACTGCATCAGCCGACCAAGAATGGATTGCAAATTTAGAAGCAACAGAGAGAAAACGGACGGGAATTTCTAATTTAAAAGTAGGCTACAATAAAGCTTTTGGCTATTACATCAGCATTACCAAATCGAAAGTAGACCAAGTGCCGAAGGACTACACCCGCAAGCAAACTCTCACCAATGAAGAACGCTACAGCACTGAAGAATTAAAAGAAAGGGAAGTGCGAATTCTGACAGCGCGGGAAGATTTAAATCAATTGGAATACGATATTTTTGCTCAAGTGCGATCGGAGGTAGGAGAACACGCCGAAATTATTCGCAACGTTTCCCGCGCCGTGGCGGCGGTCGATGTTTTGTGCGGTTTGTCCGAAGTAGCAGTTTACCAAAATTACTGCCGCCCGACTATGACAGAAAGCCGGGAAATTAAAATTATTGAAGGTTGTCATCCTGTGGTGGAAAAGTCTTTGCCGCCGGGATTTTTTGTACCTAATTCTGCTTTTTTGGGTCGGGAAGACTCGCTAAACCGCCCAGATTTAATTATTTTAACCGGGCCGAATGCTAGCGGGAAAAGCTGCTACTTGCGGCAGGTGGGTTTGATCCAGTTAATGGCGCAGATGGGCAGTTATGTGCCTGCGAAAGCGGCGAGTTTGGGAATTTGCGATCGCATTTTTACCCGCGTCGGTGCAGTAGACGATTTGGCAACGGGTCAATCTACGTTTATGGTGGAAATGAACGAAACTGCAAATATTCTCAATCACGCCACGCCGCAATCATTGGTGTTGTTAGACGAAATTGGCAGGGGAACGGCGACTTTTGACGGACTTTCTATTGCTTGGTCTGTGGCAGAATATTTAGCAACTGAGATTCGGGCGCGGACAATTTTTGCGACTCACTATCACGAGTTAAATGAGTTAGCTTCTATTTTGGATAATGTCGCTAATTATCAGGTGACAGTCAAAGAATTGCCGGATCAAATCGTATTTTTGCACCAAGTTCAGCCGGGAGGTGCTGACAAATCTTACGGAATTGAAGCGGGCAGATTAGCTGGTTTACCGCCGTCGGTGATTGACAGGGCGAGACAGGTGATGAAGCAGATTGAGAAACATAGCAAAATTGCGATCGGGCTGCGGAAAGGTGTTAAAAAAAATGGCAAAAAAGAGTGTGAGGGCGAACAGTTGGATATTTTTGAGGATTGAAATGATTAAATTGCGCTCCGAATCCACGACTTAGCTATCAACTCTATTTTAAGGTCAGTAATGCCCAGCTTACTGACCTTAAAATGACGAAATTGTGATACTATTCTTTAAGATATCAAAAGCTTTAAATAGGAGGATGAGATGCAAGGCAAAAGATTTATCCGAACTCTTCGCTTAAAAAACTTTCTATCCTACGGAAGTGAAGGAGAGGAAATAGAAC
The DNA here is from genome assembly GCF_036701115.1 of Microcoleus sp. Pol1C5. Classification (NCBI taxonomy): domain Bacteria; kingdom Bacillati; phylum Cyanobacteriota; class Cyanophyceae; order Oscillatoriales; family Microcoleaceae; genus Microcoleus; species Microcoleus sp. Pol1C5. The sequence goes on from NZ_JAUBQE010000003.1 coordinate 101,935, forward strand.
TTCAACCCCTCAATGTGTTAATTGGCCCCAACGCATCTGGGAAGTCCAACTTGATTGATGCCGTGGGGATTTTACAGTCTACACCCAATGATATAAATACTCCATTTCGGCAAGGAGGCGGTATTGGCGAGTGGCTTTGGAAAGGTGATGAAAAAAATTCCAACCATATTCCAACAGCTACAATCGAGGCAACCGTAGATTACCCTGAAGAACCTATCCCCTTACGCTATCAAATCTCTTTCACGATGGTAGGTCAAAAACTAGAAATTGTAGATGAAGCTGTAGAAAATGAAGAAAAATTTGACCCAAGTTATAAAGATGTATATTTTTTCTACCGCTATCAAAATGGCAATCCAGTCTTAAATATTAGAAAGGTCTCAGAAGATGGAACAAGTACATACACTAATAGGGGCGAACGCCATCTTCGACGTGACGAGATAAATCCTTCTCAATCAGTTTTGTCCCAAAAACAAGACAAAGATTTTTACCCTGAATTAGCCTACTTAAACAATCAGTTTTCCAATATCCGTATTTATCGGGAATGGAATTTAGGCAGGTACACGCCACCAAGAAAGCCCCAACCATCTGATTTACCAAATGACTTTCTTGAAGAAGATGCAAGTAACCTTGCTCATGTTTTGCTCGATTTAGATTTCCAAGGTATTAAACCTTTACTAATCGAGCAGTTGCAAAAGTTCTACGAGGCAGTAGGTGACATCACAGCTAGACTTGAAGGCAGTACAATACAAACATTTCTCAGGGATAAAAAATTCAAGAGAGCAATTCCTGCTACCCGTTTATCAGATGGTACCCTTCGTTATTTGTGCTTGCTGACTTTACTTTGCCACCCAAGTCCACCGCCCCTGATTTGTATTGAAGAACCAGAATTAGGGTTGCATCCCGATATCTTATCGACTGTTGCTGAATTGCTAATTGCCGCATCTAAAAGAACTCAAATAATTGTTACTACTCATTCTGATGCTTTAGTTTCTGGTTTGAGTGAAGTTCCCGAATCCGTCTTAGTTTGCGAACAGAATAACACAGGCAGTCACTTGCGCCGTCTAGAGCCTCAGCAACTTAAAAAGTGGCTGGAAAAGTACACTCTAGGAGATTTATGGCGGATGGGACACATCGGAGGAAACCGATGGTAAGGGAGATTCGTATTTATATTGAAGGCATTGGAGATGAAAGTGAAGATGAAAGTACAACAGAAAATCTACCTCAAAAACGTCAGGGATTTAGGAGTAAAATTCCGGCAGGAAAAGAGACAACGGCGGGGCTGCGAGCGGGTTTTGTTCATCTCTTCAAAGAACTCTACGATCTCGCAGAGAGCAAAGGCATAAAAATCCTGTCAATCATGTCTGGATCTCGCCGCGATGCTTGCGAAGATTTCCTAATGAGTGTGGAATCTTATCCAGATGCTTTTAATGTTTTGCTTGTTGATTCTGAATCTCCTGTTTCTGAAACTCACACACCTTGGGAGCATTTAAGGAGCAGAAAAGAAGACCAACCTTGGATTTTGGCGACCCAGGGGCTTGATGATGACTGTTGCCACTTAATGGTACAAACTATGGAGGCTTGGTTTATTGCTAATATTGATGCTTTAAGCAAGTTTTATAATGGCGGATTTAAAGAAGATTATCTTCACAAAAGGCTGGGAAATCAAAGCGTGGAGAAAGTTTCCAAATACAACCTGAGTAAGTGGCTGATATCAGCCACTAATAAAACCTCTAAAGGTAAATATCACAAAACACGACACGCTCCCAAACTGTTAGAACTTTTAGATGTTGACAAGGTACGCAAGGCTTCTCCTAGTTGCGATCGCCTTTTCACAACAATAATTACCAAAATCCAAGAAGAGACATAAATACATTGCGTGTATGTAAGCCCTATTTACTTGCCATTTTGTAACTTTCTTACCTCTTTGTGCACGCTCATTCCAATTTCCAAAGCCTCATTCAGCAACCGCCCGTATTCAGTCGCCCGATCGCTCACATCCACCGCCATCAAAGCAGCTAAATTACTTTCAATATTAGCAAATAGCTCGTAACGGCGACCGATAAATTGCTGATTTTCCCTGAGAATCCTTTCTGTTTTCAAAGCACAGACTAAACTTTCTCTAGTAATTTTTAATGCTTCAATTGCATCTCCTCGGTTAATTAAATTGGCTTGTAAATTGCCAGCATCCGTTAGGCGATCGATAATATATAAAGCCTGAATTACCTCATGATACTTCTCAACTTCATCCAGCAGACCCGCCAGCGTTGCCAGAGGCTTTGCCTTAACCCATTTATAGATATTCCAAGCAACAGTAATCGCCAGCGATAAACCCAAAGTTATTTGTAAAACCCTGACAAATATCTCAGCATCGCTAAATGAACCAACATTATGTTTATTAGCCAGTAAAGCAACAGGCAGTGAAACAACTAATGTCACGCAAAATATTAGCAACTCATTCAACAAAAGAGAGAACAGCTTTTTCCCGTCCCGGAGTACAGCAGGTCGGTAAAAATCCGCTGCAAAACCGTCGCTCAAAGCTATTCCACTCAAATCCTCCAACTCCTTCTCAGAAATTTTTAACTGTTCCAAATCCGCTTGTATCACTCTTCAAAATCTCCTTTAATTGGGATTAATTACGATCCTCCCAGAGACATAATTGATTGCCACAGACTCATATAAAAATTGCTTTCTCGGTCTCGGAACAGTTGAAAAGCCATTCCCGGCGACCCCAAAAACGGTCTCAGCGTCCATCCCAACTGAGTCCCAACAAACGCATAAAGTCCCAACCAAAAGCGCAAAATATTTAGCCTGATGTCTTTGCCTTCCGCATCTTGTTCTGAAAGAAAGTGCATTCCTTGATAAATGAAACTTACTCCCAAAAATCCTGTGATTGCCATGATAGCAACATTCAGCAACAGATAAAAATTGTAATTGGTACTGCTTATGAGGAAAAACAAACTAACAGGTGCAAATCCAAACAGCAAAACGCTAATCATCGCCATCGCTGTCATCAACAATGTCAAATACTGTTCAAAAGTTCGTTTAGAACCAAACATGACATTAAAAAAGTACAGTGTGGGAAAGCAGATAATCAGCGTCAGCAAGTAAAGTGCTGGCAACTTAATTGCTGAAACTAGACATTGCATCCACGTACTAGAGGCACCTAATATCGCTCCGTAAATGCTAAAAAATACGGTACTAGAAATCAACAAACCGAAAATTTTAGATTTGAGCTTGACACCTTGGCGAATTTCTTCGAGAAACTGTTGCCGTTCCCGCAGCAAATACATTACTACTGAAAAATATTTCACGGGATCTCCTTGTGACTGATGCGACTCCGAATCAGTCATAACTCAAGCTGAGTTCGATCGGCAATCTTGCCAAACCAGGGCACTCTATGTTAACTAATGATTCTTGTACCCAGCTCACCGCAAGCTGAGAGGTGGAGGCGTTTTGAGAGATACTTGCCCAGCTAAACGGCTCAAACTGAATACAGTTATGCTTTGTATTCAATTTGTATTCATTTGTCTCCAAATTGTCTCCAAAAAGGGCGATCGGGTAGTCATTTGATACTCAGTTGATACTCAGTTTGCTCGTTCCGTAGTCAAATCGTAGTCATTTTGTATCCAATTTCTAGTCAATTTCTAGTCAATCCGACCCCTCGACAACCGAAAAAATCAGCAATAAAAAACCTCAAACCGTTGATTTATCATTGGTTTGAGGTTTTTGTAGGCGCAAGCGGGCAGCGGGAATCGAACCCGCATAGTTAGCTTGGAAGGCTAAAGTTTTACCACTAAACTATGCCCGCGCACAGAAACTAAACATACCACAAGCCTCTGGGAATTGCAAGAGATCTGTTCAAAAATTTTGAAGACCTCCCTCACACAGGCGGAATCGGGGCTGAATCGGGACTTGCGCGCCGATCGCCCCCTCGCCCCAAAAATCCCCGTCTCCCATGCTGCGTAAGACTTTACGGATGGAAATAATCGTAAATTTGCTGCGCCAGACGCGGGCCAATCCCAGAAACTTCTGCCAACTGTTCGGGAGTCGCTAAACGGAGATAGTCGATCGACCGAAAATGTGCCAACAATTGTTTTTGCCGGTGGTGTCCCAATCCCGGAATTTCATCAAGACGCGATCGCTTCATTCTCTCGCTTCTTCGATCGCGGTGAAAACTCACAGCAAATCTGTGGGCCTCATCCCGCACCCGGCGCAATAATTGTACCCCAGGCTGCTCAGAATTAGTTTGCAGTGGCAAAGATTCCCCCGGCAAAAATATCTCCTCTCGCTGCTTTGCCAAACTGACAACGCGCAACTCTTCTAGCAAATTCATTTCCCGCAAAACAGCCACAACTGCTGACAGTTGACCTTTGCCGCCATCTATCATAATTAAGTCTGGTTTGTCGGAAATAGTATGAGAAACCGAGGATAAATTGCTGATTTCTGCAGGTTCTTCTAAATCGCTAAATCCATCTTCCATCTTGGCCGTTTCTTCTTCCTTCAATCCTCGGAATCGGCGACCGATAACTTCTGCTAAACTAGCAAAATCATCAGAATGACCCGATTTAATTTCAGGATTTTTAATTTTGTAATGGCGGTAGTGTTGATTTGCCGGCAAACCGTCAATAAATACGACGCGGGAAGCTACGGCGTCAGAACCTTGAATGTGAGAAATATCGTAACCTTCAATGCGGCGAGGAACTTCTGGCAAATCGAGAATTTCTGCTAAATCTTGCATTGCTTGAGAATTGCGATCGCTCAATCTTTGCATTCTCGCCAATTCATACTCAGCATTGCGTTCCACCATCTCAATCAACTCAGCCTTAGTTTGCCGCTGCGGCGTCAAAATCGTAACTTTGCGCCCCTTACGGTTGCTCAACCAATCGGCTAATATTTCCGCTTCTGGCAATTCGTACTGCACAGAAATTTCGCTGGGAATTTCTACGGATTCGACATTTTGATAGTGTTCTTCCAACACCCGCTGTAAAATCGCTCCGGCCTCTATCCCTTTTGGTTCCTCCCCAAGGCTTGGGGGGGAGGAAAGAGAAAGTTGAGATAACTCTTGCTCCCCCTTTGCAAGGGGGGGTTGGGGAGGTATTTCCGCCATAAATCCCAATCTTCCGACCAATTGACCGGCCCGAATTTGGAACAATTGAACGCAAGCGTGCTGGGTGTCGGCTGCAAGTGCGATCGCATCTCTAGAAACCGTATCGTCGGGCAAAGACACTTTTTGACCCGCACTCAAAGACTGCAAACCCTTAATTTGGTCCCGAATGCGCGCCGCCGTTTCAAAGTTTAAATCTTCGGCTGCCTCTTCCATTTGGGGCTGCAAAATATCGAGCAATTCCTCAGTCCTTCCCTGGAAAATCATCGCTACTTTTTGGATGATTTTTCGATATTCTTCCGGCGAAGTTAACCCTTGACAAACGCCAACGCAGCGCCCGATGTCGTAATTCAAACAGGGACGGTCTTTAAACAGCGGTTGAGGGCGCTGCCGCAGCGGGAAAATTCGCTTAATTAAATGTAGCGTACTCCGCAGTGCCCCTGTATCGACGTAAGGGCCGTAATAGCGGTCTTTGGCACTACCTGCGCGGCGCTTGCGGGTGATAAAAATGCGCGGGTATTCCTCAGACCAAGTTATGCACAAATAAGGATATTTTTTATCATCTTTGAGGAGGACATTAAAGTAAGGTTGGTGCTGTTTTACGAGGTTTGCTTCTAACGCTAAAGCTTCTGCTTCGGTGTCGGTGGCGATGAATTCAATTTCGCGCACTTGCTGCACCATCATCGCGATGCGGGGACTAAGATTTTGGCTTTCGCGGAAGTAGGAACGGACGCGGTTTCGGAGTTTTTTGGATTTGCCGATGTAAAGGATGCGATCGCTCTCGTCTCGCATTAAATATACACCAGGAACCGCCGGAATTTCTTTGAGGCGACTTTCTAGGCGTTCCGAGTCTTTAACTAACGGCAGAGTTTTTGTGGATGGCATTGCAAGCTATCTCAGCAAAATAGAGACTGATTGTACACTCTTTTATTTTACCTTAATTAGGTCGATTTTGACTGCTGCTACCGCCGCCAAACCCACCGATTAAACTGGAAAATCACTTACAGTATCTGAGATAAAAACTTGCGGGTGCGTTCTTCCTTCGGGTTCTGAAAAAACTCTTCTGGTTGGGCTTCTTCCACTAAAACACCGCCATCCATCAACACAATGCGATCGGCAACTTCGCGCGCAAACCCGACTTCGTGAGTCACCACTACCATTGTAATTCCAGTTTGAGCCAAATTTCGCATTACATCTAACACTTCGCGCACCATCTCCGGGTCTAATGCTGATGTCGGTTCATCAAACAGCATGATTTTAGGCTGCATGGCTAGAGAACGTGCAATAGCGACCCGCTGCTGCTGTCCTCCAGACAACTGTCCGGGATATTTTTTTGCTTGTTCCAAAATTCCCACTCTTTCTAACAGTTGCATTGCCACTTCTTCGGCTTTTTTCTTGGGCCAGCGGCGCACCCATACTGGCGCTAGCATGACGTTTTGCAAAACTGATAAGTGGGGAAACAGGTTAAATTGCTGAAACACCATTCCTACTTCGCGGCGAATTGTCTCGATGTTGCGTAAGTCGTGGGAAAGTTCGATTCCGTCGATCGTAATTTTACCTTTTTGGTATTCTTCTAATGCGTTGAATGTGCGAATAAACGTCGATTTTCCCGAACCAGAAGGCCCCATCACGACAACGACTTCACCTCGGTTTACGGTCATGCTGACACCTCGCAGTACGTGAAATTGTCCGTACCATTTGTGGACGTTTTCTGCTACGATTACTTGTTCTGGGGCTGTTAGTTGAGTTTCCATAATATTTTTTTATTTTTTAACTGCAGATGAACGCAGATGAACGCTGATGAAAGTTGATGATTTTTTAGCGCTGGCCTACTCCTAATGTTCGCTCTATTTTGCGGCTGGCTAGGGACATTGAGTAGCAAAATATCCAATAAATGATGCCTACGAATATGTAAACTTCGGCGTACCTGCCGATATAGGATGGATTTGCTAAAACTGCGCGGGATATTCCGATTAATTCTAACATTCCGAATAGAGATAGCAGGGATGTATCCATGAATAATCCGATGAATTGACCGCCGATCGCCGGAATGACTATTCGCAGTGCTTGAGGCAGTACAATGAGAATTGTGAGTAGGGGTGTATTGAGTCCGATCGACCTCGCTGCTTCTATTTGTCCCCTGGGCACGGCCTGCAAGCCACCGCGCACGTTTTCCGCCAAGTATGCCGCACTAAATAACGTTAATCCAGCAATGGCTCTAATTACTCTATCCAATTTCGGATATTCTGGTGGCAAAAAGAGTTGCAGCATCACTTGACCTAAAAACAAAATGCCAATTAAGGGTAAACCGCGAATAATTTCAATGTATAGTGTTGATAACAGTCTTACAACTGGCAAAGAACTTTGTCTGCCCAGTGCTAGCAATACTCCCAAAGGAAAGGAAAGCACAATACTAATAACTGCTAAAAACAGAGTCAATACTAAACCGCCCCAATCATTTGTTGACACTTCGGCCAAACCCAACCCGCCTTTAATTAGCCACAAAACTATTGGGAAAGAAAGAACCCAAATTGCTGGCATCCAGCCCATGATTTTGGGGTGAATTTGCCTGCCGATGACATAGCTGGCGGCGGCTGCGATAATAATTCCTAAGAGGTAGAGGCGAGAGGTTAGGTCGATCGGCGAAATGACCGCACCTACAACCGCAGCACCGAGTATAATTAGTAAAGGCGGATTCCAAAGACGTTCTTGCCGCTGAATGTTTCCCCAAGTTAATCCTCCCAACAAGGCAATTATGGCCGTTACTATCCACAGCCGCCAGTAGGATTCGCGGGGAAATCTGCCGGCGAAAAATAGTGGCAAGTTAGCTTCTAAAACGCGCCACTGAGCTTTTGTTGTTGCCCAAACGATAATTCCTTTAATAGTTTGGAAGGCTAGAATTAGGCAAACTACCGTCAGAATGCTGTTGTACCAGGTACTAAATAAATTTTTGCGCGCCCAATTCCAAGGGGTAGGCGATTCGGTGGCTGGGGGCGGTAATATGGGGACAGTTTCCATATAGCGGTTTTCAATCCTATGACGTAGAGTAACAACCAGTTATTTTATTAACCCGCGTAGGCGGATTTTGTTTGTCTAGACGCGATTTCCAATCGCCACAGCTAAAAAAAATCCTACTTATTTTCGCCGATTTATCCAATCTTCTCCACCTGGTAACTGACTTAAATGCTGGGCTAACACTGCGGGTAAATCTTTGGCGGAATGGATATAAGTCAAGTTCAATAACCTCACAGCAGTTTGAATAATCAGGTTTCTATCCACCATCTCTGCAAGTTGAAATTGAGTATAAACACCATTCAATACTTCCTCCGCAGCCTCGGCAATCGCATCCTCAATCACCTCCTCCTCTATAAAACTCTCCCATTCATCAGAATTGATGTAATAAGATGTTTTATTATCTTTAATATTTACCTTTTTAATTTCTCTAATTGCATTGCGAATCGAACTTGCCCAAGAACCAGTTAATCGATGTTCAACTTGATTTTTAATCAAGTGAATAAGCAAAATATTTAAAAAAGATTGGATTTGTCGCAAAATAGCCTGTTTGCTCATTCCATCTAACTCATCGACTATTGCCAAAGCATCCGTATACCTTCCTTCCAATATGCTCTTTCTAAGAGCAATTAATTCTTGTGTCATTTGATCCACCTCCAATTTGATACTAGCAAGCCAAAGATAGTTGTGAGTTATTTATTATTGCTTAATCCTCAACTCACAAGTTTTAGTTACTCGGTCTAAGCTAAAGTCACTGTATGCCATTTAACGCACTCTCATTTTATTCCAATTAAAATAGATTAAATATAAACTATTTACCTCTCCTTGATTTGTACGGTTTTATTGTACCAATTCATGAACAGAGAAACTATCAAACTAATTGTTAGGTATGTTACCATGATAATTAACATTGCTTCGATCGCGCGACCGGTCTGATTCAACGTCGGAGAACCCACCACAAAATAAACGTCGGGATAAGCAACCGCAACCGCTAAACTCGAATTCTTAGCTAAATTCAGATACTGACTGGTTAAAGGCGGCACAATCACCCGCAAAGCTTGTGGCAAAATTACCATCCGCATCATTGTTCCAGACTTCAGCCCCAAAGACTTTCCCGCCTCCCACTGACCTCTCGATACTGACTGAATTCCGGCCCGCACAATTTCTGCAATGTAACTGCCAGTATACAAGCTGAGTCCTGTCACCAGGGCGGCAAATTCAGGAGTTAATTTTAATCCTCCTTCGAGTTGCAATTCTGGTGTCAGGCGGGGGAAATCTAGCCGAAAAGGCAGATTTTTGGTGATAATAAAAGCTAAGATTGCACTTAGCCCGATCGCACCTAGAGCCCAAAACAAATGTCTTCCCGGCTTAGCTTCTTCCCACATCACCCGCGCCCGCCACATCCACAGCGCCACCGCCGCCAAAACTCCGACAGTTAGCAAAATCAACCAAATCTCAAAACCCGGCAAAGCCACCGGTGTTGGTACAGCAATGCCACGATTTGTCAAGTAAATCGGCCCGCGTAACTGCGGGTTGTCTTCCAGTTTGGGCAGGGAAATGAAAACTGCAAAATACCAGAAAAATAATTGCAGCAATAACGGCGTATTTCGCAAAATTTCCACATACAAACCAGCCAAACTCCGCAGCAGCCAATTGTCGGAAAGGCGCGCAATTCCTACCGTCAAACCCGCAACTGTTGCAAAAATAATGCCGATACCCATCACCCGCAGCGAGTTGATTAAACCGACAAAATAAGCTTGCCTGTAACTGTTGGCGGGACTGTAGGGGATTACACTTTCACCGATGTCAAAAGATGCTTGGGAATTGAGAAAATCAAATCCAAACGCAATCCCCAGTTGCGAGTAATTGGCACTGAGATTATCCCAGAGAATGGCAACAACAACTATTACTAAAATTAGGGCGATCGCCTGTCCGGCTATTTTCCAGAAGCGATCGTCCCGCAGCAGTTTTGATATATCTTTAAATTTGGGCAATTTCTGCGATTTGCCCGGTTGAGGTTCTGGGTTCATAACTGTTTAATGTATAGCGCACTATACCTAACTTTAGCCGGCCTAAAATATCTTCTAGGGTAGACCTAGAAAGCACCTTAAAAGTCGTGTAAGCGCGGATTACCTTGCTGTCTAAAATATTTTGTTGGTTAACTGTTAACAGTTAACAGTTAACTGTCAACTGTTAACTAAAATTAACGGAACGGCGGCGAGTAAAGCAAACCGCCATCTTTCCAGAGTCTGTTTTGACCCCGTTCTAACTTGAGTGTACTTTTCGGGCCGAGGTTGCGATCGTACATTTCCCCGTAATTCCCGACTTTCTTCACAACGCGGACTGCGTAGTCGTTCGGGAGTCCCAAACCTTTACCTAAATCTCCTTCTGTTCCTAGCAAACGTTTGACGTTCGGGTCTGTAGTGCTTGCCACAATTTGGTCTACATTTCCCGAATTAATTCCTAAATCTTCAGCTTCAATGGCCGCAAAAATAACCCATTTCACCGCGTCCGACCATTTAGGATCGCCGCTTTTCACCGCTGGGGCTAACGGTTCTTTTGACATCACGATGGGCAAAACAACATTATTTTCGGAATTCGGCAGAGTTGTCCGCTTAGAAACAAGTTGCGATCGATCGGCAGTAACACCTTGACAGCGACCTTCTTGATAGGTAGCAAAGACAGCATTCACGTCTTCAAATACCACAGGAGTGTATTTAACTCCTAATTTTCGCATTTGGTCGGACAAATTTTGTTCGGTGCTCGTACCTGTCTGCACGCAGATAGATTTGCCCGCAAAATCTTTTAAACTTTTGATGCCGCTGTCTTTTTTGACCATGATGCTTTGAGAGTCATAAAAGATCACCGGGGCAAATTCCAGTCCGGTAGTGCTGTCGCGACTCGCCGTGTAGGTGGTATTTCGGCTGAGAATGTCGATTTCTCCCGCCTGCAAAACTGTAAATCTATCTTTAGCGTTGAGCTTTCGGTACTCGACTTTTTCGGGATCGTCAAATATTGCCGCCGCTACCGCCCTGCACACATCCACATCCAGTCCCGAATATTTGCCCTTTTCGTCTACAAAGCTAAAACCCGGCAGTTCGCCACTGACGCCACAAATCAGTTTGCCGCGGCTGACAATTGTATCTATCCGGCTGGAACCTTGTTGCGAGTTGCCACCTGCAGTAGTTGTTGCTGTTGTTTGTCCGATTTGTGCCGATCGATCCCTACAAGATGCCAACGGTGCCACAAATAACACGCTTGCTAGTAGCAGAAATCCCCATTTACGCATAGATTTTAGTAGAACGCTTTCCTGACAATCCTACCTTGTAGCTGTCGAGAACTGTGGCGATGATCTGCGAACTACAACAGCCTCCGGCTTCAAATTAGCCATTCTGCATCCGGTGCTGCACTGCGGCCACTGCACCGACTACCCGCCTGTTTTTTTTTAGCAAACTGGGAGCCCAGAGTTGGAAACCCGGTTTCCGGCTGGAGGTCTGGTCGTCAAACCTAAGATTTATCCTTGAAACCCGGTTTCTTTTCTGCTATTTCTGCCCAGCGCGAGGGCTCATCGCCCTTCCCTGGAACATTTATACGATTTTGATTGAATGGGCTCACAGTAGCTCTGGTGCTAGCCGCTGCTCAGCTAAATCGCGGATTAGGGAAAGCCGAGACTGGATGTATTCGTCCAACACATCTGCTTCTTTGCCATTAAGCGCAGAGTTCGTCTTTAACTGCTTTAGCAGCCACTGTACCAAGGTCGCATCGTCCAAATTGACTAACAAAGTAGCTTGGGTGGTCTCAATTAATGACCAGAGTTGGCGTAACATGACTGGAGTCATAAAACCTCGTTGAGCGTAAATACGCACTTAATGGGCGGGCCTAGCGAAAAGCTAGTCTTGGTGTCTCAAGCCGGTAGACGAAAAGTAGCCTCAAAGCTATCGGCTTAATGATTATTTTATATTTGACCACAATAACTTAATACAGTAGTGTCATAAGTTACAACACACAAGATGTTATAAGAGTTCCCAATTCCTTCACATTGAGATAAATATCTTGATAAAAAATTAAAAATCTTTACACGCGCTCGCTCGCGGGGGCTGCCAAGAGCTGTCGGGGATCGGGCTGGAGAGCCCGGTTCAAAACAAAATTGATTAGTCACTAGCCACCAACTTTTCAACCCCCCCCAGAATTACTTCTAATTCAGCGACGATTTTTGTAGCCCCCTCCAAATCATTTGATTCGGCCCGACTTTGAAGCTGATCTGCCATATCGGGCATTAACCGCACCGCCGCCGTAGCGCTGACACCTTTAATTTGATGAGCGTGGCGGGCCAGTGTCTCCATATCTCCCGAGGCGATCGCCTCCTTAGCAGCTTCTAAATAACTAGCACTATCCACCACAAAAGCTAGCAGTATTTCCCGCTCAAACTCTAAATCAGCGCCCGAAATTTCGTGCAAACGTGCCATATCGACTACCGATTCGATATCTGGCTCAGAATTTTGAAGTTCCTCGCCCTTAAACTTGGGAGTTTCAATTTTTAGCTTGGCGGACCAATTTTCTAGTACCGATTTTAACTTTTCAATCGCAATAGGTTTGCTAATATAATCGTCCATGCCCGCGGCCAGACACTTTTCGCGATCGCCCTTCAAAGCATTCGCCGTCATCGCAATCACCACCGTCTTTTGATGCGGCTGCATCTTCCCAGCAGCAACATCTGCCGCTTCTAGGCGGCGCAATTGCAGCGTTGCTTCGTAACCGTCCAAAACCGGCATCTGACAGTCCATCAACACAATGTCATATTTTTTTAGAGCAACCATAGATACCGCCTCTGCACCGTTATTGGCCACATCCGCCGCGCATCCCAAAACTCTGAGTTGATTCAGACCAACTTTTTGATTGATTGGAGTATCTTCAACTAACAAAATCTTTAAACTTGCTAAGTCCCGGTTGTCAATAGCTGAGGCTCGATTGGACGTTGGATTTGCTCGCGGCTCATCAATCAGCGTCATCGGGGCGATCGCATTCGCCAAGCAATCAAATAGTCGGTGAGCTTTCACAGGTTTAGTTAAATAGCCACTAAAACCGCTATCTACCAAGCGTTTCGCCTCTCCAAGCTGAGTCATTGAAGTCAGCACCACCCACTTTGTCTGCTGCATTGCCGGCTCAGAAATCCTCAAGCGTTCGAGACTTCCCGCCACCATTTCCGGCAACTGAATATCAACCAAAACGATATCGTAAGGGGAATTAAGGCTGACAGCTTTGTACAGAGATGCGATCGTCATCCAACCGTTCTCAACCTCCTCAACCTCCATTCCCCACAAAACAGCCATTCTCACTAGCACTTTTCGCACTGTCGGCTTGTCGCTGGCAACTAACATTTTTCGCCCGGCCAGCACCGTTTCAAAATTCACTTCGCACGCTGTCCCGACAGCAGTTAAATTTTCATTAACTGTCGGCACAGTAAACCAAAAAGTCGATCCTTTGCCAGGGGTACTTTCCACACCGATTTGCCCACCCATTAACTCCACCAACTCCTTAGAAATAGCCAGACCCAAACCTGTGCCCCCATATTTTCTTGTTGTAGAGGCATCAACTTGAGTAAAAGATTGAAACAGCTTTTTTTTGTTTTCTGGAGCAATCCCAATTCCTGTATCTGTCACTTTAAACAGCAGGAGCATCGACTCATTATTTTCTATTTTTAACGGTTCGATATTCTCTAAAATTTTCTGAGTATCGCTGTCTGCCAATAACCCAGGATTACTAGCATTAGCAACCTCTATTACCACTTCTCCTGCTTCTGTAAACTTAATAGCATTGTTGATCAAATTAGTGAGTATTTGCCGCAACCGTGCTGCATCGCCTTTAATTTGCAGCGGCACGTCGCTGTCAATCAGTGCCACCACTTCTATACCTTTTTCTTGTGCGGGAGTTGCCAACAAATCCAGCACTTCATTCATACAGATACTGAGGTTAAATTCTAGTATTTCTAAGCGCATTTCTCCTGCTTCCAGTTTGGAGAGATCCAGAATATCATTAATGATGGAGAGTAAATTTTGACCGCTGAGTTTCAGCGTCTGTACAAAGTCAAGCTGTTCGGGAGTAAGATTCGTTTTCAGCAGCAAATCCGTCATCCCCATCACTCCATTCATCGGAGTACGGATTTCGTGACTCATATTTGCTAAAAATAACGACTTCATTCGAGACGCTTCTAGGGCTGCTTCTCGGGCCTGCTGTGCTTGTTCAAAAAGAGTAGATTGCTGAATGGCGATCGCCAACTGCACGCTCAACCTTCCCAGCAAATCCATCTCAGAATCAGTCCAAACACGCGGAGCGCTACACTGATGGGCAATCAGCAACCCCCACAACCGATTTTGACTCGTTTCCAAACTCCTTCCCGGCGGTTCAATTCGAGTTTCCGGCGAATATTCGGCTGCCAACCCCTGACTTTCATCGCCTATAAAAATTGGTACAACTAAATTAGCCCTTACCTGCAAACTAGCAAGTAAATCTCGGTGTTCCTCGCTCAAATTTGCCGTATAAATATCTGCCATTGCTTGAATTGTTTCTGCACTGTACAGCCATACATAACTTTCCCCAAAGGATGTTCTTTGAACTTTTCTGCCCAGCAGGGGCATCCAATCATCCCCTACAGATTCCACAACAACCAGCGCTGTTTCCTCGGACTCAAAACGATAAATTACCGTGCGGTCAGTTGCCAGCAACTGTCGCACTTCGTGTACAGCAGTGCTCAGAGTTTGAGTGAGGTTGAGAGACTGGCGGACTCGCTGGGCGATCGCCGAAACCAGCCGTTCTTGTTCTGCTTGTTCCCGCAGCATTCTCTCAGCTTGCTTGCGTTCGGTGACATCGCGAATTACCGCAGCAAAGCACAGCGGTTCGGTGGTTTGAGGGTGCTTGACCAGAAAAGCATTCATCACAACATCAATGGGTTGTCCGTTGCCCAAGTGCTGCATTTGACCTTCGCCTTGCCACTGGCCATGACTGATAATTGTTGGTAAAATTTCTTGACCGAATTTATGTTGAAAATACGGCCCAATATAATCCCATATCTCCGTATAAAGCACTGCCGAAAGATTCTCTACACCAACCAGTTTTCGTCCGGCTTCGTTGACAAACAGTGTTTTGCCTTTCAGGGTAGCCATACCGATAAAATCGCTGCTGTTTTCAATCAGCGACACAAATTTTTGCCGTTCTTCTTCTCCTTTTTTGCGTTCGGTAATGTCGCGCTTGACGCAGACGTGACAAATTACATCATTGGCGTTGTTAATCACAGAGTATGCCGCAACGTCGATCGCCAGCGTCTGGTCTTTTTTAGTGCAGGTAGTAATTTCGCCCCGAAAACTTCCTGTTTTCTCTAAACTTTGGGCAATTGCCGAAAAACACTCTCCCGCAACCAGTGGCGAAGCTTCTGCTTGTAATTCCGCGTCTGTGTATTCTAGAAGCGTTTGGTGAGCAAGATTTTGTTCGAGGAAAAACCCGTCAGCATCAATAATGACGATCGCATCATTGGAGTTTAAAAATATTTCTCGGTAAAGCTTGAGTTTTTCCTCAGCTCGCTTGCGTTCGGTTATGTCTCTTTTGACACTTACGTAACAAACTACATCCCCAGCATCATTTAAAACCGCAAAAGCCGAAACCTCCACCTCAACTGTTCCTGCTTGCATAGCCTTAATACAGGTTATTTCGCCTCGGTAACTCCCTGTTTCTGCCAAGCTTTGCAGCACAGACATAAATGCCTGTTCTCCCATGTGAGTGGCAGGCGTTTTTCCCCACAATTTTGACGCGCTGTAACCCAGCAAAGCCGTGTGAGCTTGATTGGTTTCTAAGTAATAGCCTTCGGGGTCTAAGATCGCGATCGCATCGTTGGATTTCAAAAAGATTTGTTGATAAAGTTGCAGCTTCCGTTCAGCTTGTTTCCGGGCGCTAATATCCGTGAACAAGCCGTAGTAAACTATCTCGCCCGATGCTTGGAATTCTGGCTGGGAAGCTCCTTGCACCCATTTAAGTTTTCCTGACGGAGTGACAATTCTTCCTTCCCACCGCCAAGGCTGCAAATTTTCAGCAGAAAGCGTCACCGAGTTGAGAAAATCATCTCGATCTTCGGGATGAATCATGTCAACAATTACATTAAAATCCTGCTGAGCCACCTCTGGTTCTATTTCATACAATTCTCGGCAGCCCGCGCTCACAAACGAGAAAGCCATCGAGCCGTCTGGATGCAAGTCAATTTGATATACCGTACCTGGTACGCTAGCAGTAATTTTTTGCAGTTTGGCTTGGCTTTGATTCCTCGCTTCATCTGTGGCCTGCAATTGACCAATTTCTCTAGAAAAACCCAAAACCCCAAATATATTACCCTCTGCATCGCACAGTGGCACTTTTTGCGTATCAAAGACGTGCTGTTTGCCACTTTCAAAGACGATCGCCTGGTAGGGATTGCGAACCCTCTCCCCAGCCAGCACAGCTCGATCTTCCTCGCGGATGCCCTTAATTTGGCGGTTGCGATCGCCAAATACTAATTCGGCTGAAAACCCTAATTCAATATCATCTTTGCCGATAATTTCCTCAACATTTTTCCCCACACATTCAGCAAAACTTTGATTTACAAAAATGTATCTCAAGTTTCTATCTTTCGCAAAAACTCCGTCCGGGGCCTCGTCCATTACAGCCCGCAATAATAGTTCTTGACTTTCCGAATCCAGAGCAAAATTATTTTTAATTTCATCCTTGACACTGCTCGTTTTACGTGCTAAAGTTATTAACTGTTTCGCACAAATTTGAGCGACAGTGTGGAGCAAACAAAGATGTTCCAAATTAAAAGCATTTTCCTGCTCTGCACCGATGAAAAATACTCCCAACAATTCTTCAGTTTCATCAGTTTCATCCGAGTTGGCTGATGCCATCAAGACAGACTGAAACTGAGTAATTGGTGGCGGAGCGATGTTGTGCGCCCAGTCCCGATTGCCAGCAAGCCATTCACTGCGAGCAGCTTGCAAGCGCCCTTCAATTTCGGCTTTGGCGCTAGCACTTAACGGCTGTAAGTGTTCCAGGTATATTCGATCGTCCGGTAGCGTCAAAATGGCGATCGCCTGTGTGGGAATGAGGCGATCGAGATGTGCCAGACACGCAGACCAAATTTCCTCAACGCTGAGAGCGGCTTGAACTTTTGCAGTAAGTTCGTTGAGAACTTGCAGTTCCAAGGTACGCTGGCGGACTTGTGCTTTGAGGCTGGCGGCTAGGATTTGCATAGTGCTCACCAAACTGGTTTGCTTATATTATAATTATTGATTTTTAAACTTTTTCAAACAATCATCTTAAAATACATCCGCCGAAAAAACAACTTTTTTATATTGAAATTACCTTCTACCAATAAAAAAACAAGGGCGCGATCGGGAGCAAAGCGGCACCGCAAAGCACCTGCTTGGCTCCCGCAGCGAGATTAAACGGCGAAATTATCCCATTAAAATTACGTTATCGATCACATGGATCACACCGTTATCAGCTTCGATATCTGCAGCGACAACTGTAGCATTTTTCACCTCAAAACCGTCTGAACAATCAATTTTAATCGGCGAACCTTCCAAGGAAGTAACAAAACCGAGTTTGGCCAAATCAGCTTTCATAAACTTGCCGGAGACGACATGAAACATCAAAATCCTACTCAGTTGGGGAACGTTCTGCACTAGGGTGGTGATAGTTCCCGGTGGCAATTTCGCAAAAGCATCGTCCGTGGGTGCAAAGACAGTAAAAGGACCCGGACTTTTGAGCGCGTCTACTAAATTAGCTACTTGCACGGCTGTTACGAGGGTTTGGAACGAACCCGCACCTACGGCAATATCAACAATATCAGGCATTGTGTTTTACCTCATCTGGGAAAAAAGTTCTATTAAGTATCGTAAACTGAGGCGGGCAACAATACCTACTGTCTTTTTTGAAAAATTGGTAATTATTTTGTAGTCAGGACTTCAATCCTCACATTTTTGATGAGGACTTCAGTCCTCACTACAAACCTAATAATATAGGACTTACGCATGGGGGTCCAGAAACCGGGTTTATTACGAAAATACTTCGTTAAAACCCGTAGATTAGGTAAAAAACCCAGTTTCGAGGAGTCGGAGTGCGTCCAGGACTATAATAGTTATTTTACCAGATATAATATTACTAACCGCTTGGCAATTTAACCGCGGGGGGGTTTACAATTGGTACAATACTGCTGGCGATTGTGATACCCCAATCCTCTGTTTCTAAATCTTCTACTTCAGCATTTAGGTTTTCTCCCTTGTGAATGCTAAAACTGCCGTACAAAATTGAAATTTCAAAAATATCTGTAGTAATCACCGCAGGCTTGCGGTGTTCCGGCTCGCCCAATGAAATTCCGAAGAATTCAGCTTCCAGTTCGCCAACTGCCCCTTCATCGTGTACAGTCCAACTGATATCGCGACAGTCTTTGAATGCCAGGATATAAGGCAATCTTTCTTCGGGATTGTAGACGCATTCAATTAATACTTCGTTTCCCCATAAAGATACGTTGACTTTTGTGATTAAAGATGTAAAGCCACCCAATCCAAGCAAGTTATAGTCATCCTTCCAATCACTCATTTAATTTTTTTCCCGTATTGTGAGTACCTGGAATTAAATTACCAAATTCGTCTTTCGTCCGCAATAAATTACCATCTCTGTCGAGACGCAAACCTTTGTTGATATTTATTCCATCCGAGCCATATTTCGGTGCAGGCGTTCTCATCACTTCACCGTTAGGACGGATCATTACTGTTGACTTATCAAAAAATTTATATTCAACATAACCCTCTCTAGTAGTTCTGATTTCTGCACCCAATCCGCGCAAAAAATCATTGACTTCTTGGCGAGTCATTCCGGTTAAGTCTCCAAACTCAGATGCAATTCCATTTCCTCCAAATCCCTGACTCGGCACGCAAGTCTCCTCACCAACCATTGCCTCTTCGGGTTTAGCACAGGTGCAGAATCGGAAAAAGGAAGTTCGGCAACGGATTCGCTTTCTGAAGAGGTAACGGATGTAACGGATAAATGGATGGAAGAAGGAAGAAGGATAAAGGATAAAGGAAGAATCATTCCTAAAATTCGCAATGGCCAATGCTTTTCGGCCCAATTTTCAATTCCCAATGACCAATTATCAATTCCCAAAACAAATAGGGGGTGCTTTGCGCCCCCCTACTCATTAAATAAAACTAACTAAACTAGCAAACAATTATTAGCCGCCGATTTGCACTTTCACCACGCGGTTCTTTTCTGCTTCCGCTTTGGGCAAATTCAGGTGCAAAACTCCATTTTTGTACTCAGCTTGTACGCTGTCATTTTGAACCCGTGCGGGTAGGGGAATCACCCGGCGGAACGAACCGTAACGGAACTCAGAGCGAGTCATGCCTTTATCTTCAGTCTGAGTTTCCTGACGGCGTTCGCCACTGATAGCAACAGCTTCTGCGGTTACTTGTACGTCCAAATCCTTAGCTTCCATGCCCGGAACTTCTAACTTAAGGTGGATGGCTTCGGGAGTTTCATCGAGTTCGGCGGCGGGTAGAAAAGCAACACCGTTAGATGCGCGATCTGTTGTCGGTGACAAGCTATCAAACAACCGATTCATTTCTCGTTGCAAGGAGTCCATTTCCCGCAAAGGTTCCCAACGAATAAGTGCCATAACTAATACCTCGACTATCTGAAGTTTTGATGGTTGAGAAACACTTGACTCAACCTGTATTTAATATATTCCAGCTCCAGAAATAGGGGGAGTCGGTTTTCCGCAAAAAGGGCGATCGCATTTCCGAACATTCGCGATCGGTATTGTAAAACCATCCCCGGTGCGGGTATCCGAGCCAACTCGAACCCAGCAATTTTAGATTTTAGATTCGAGCCAGGAATTCCCATCTAAGAATCTCAAATCGAAGTTTCGATTAACTCCACCGCGAATGCTGATAAGAAGCGTAGGTATCAAACAAAGCACCCACCAAACCAAAAGTTAGGCCGATCACGAAAAAACCCTGGAGGGGACAGCCGCTGCCGAAAGTAGCTAAGAACTGCAAAATCAGGTCTTCTCCAGAACGACCAACTCCTTGGAGAGCAGGGACGAAGCCGATCAGCGAAAAGCTAGTCAATCCCGCACCGATTAACAATAAGGGGGCGACAAAGCTCAACAGGCTGGTCAGCAGTAGAGAGCGAAGAAAATTGGGGAAAATGCTCATAAGAGTCAGTAAATTCAGCTAAACTGCCGAAAGGTACAAGCAAACAAAACTTGTCCTTTTCTACGATAGGCAGCGATCGCCCTCAGCGGCCAATTATGTCAAAAATCTTAAATCTTAGAGAAGAAAGTTGTTTAAGATTTGTAGATAGATTTCATTTTTGGCAGTTGTTCTACACTCGAAATCCCTTGAGCACAACTACACCATCGAGCCTCAGTTTGTGGAGTCAGCGGTTGCTGGCAGCAATTTTATTGGGCGGCCAAGTCATGCTGCACTTGCTGAAGGGCAAAATTCACCGCCGCAACACGATCGACCAAATGGCAGCAGTCGGCCCGGAATCTCTGCTGATTGCTTTGCTGACTGCGGGTTTTGTCGGCATGGTATTTACTATTCAGGTAGCGAGGGAGTTTATTAACCTCGGTGCTGGCAATGTCGTCGGTGGCGTTTTAGCTTTGTCTTTGACTCGCGAGCTCGGCCCCGTCTTAACAGCCGTCATCGTGACGGGACGGGTAGGTTCGGCTTTTGCAGCGGAAATCGGCACGATGCAGGTAACAGAACAGATAGATGCCCTGCTGATGCTCAGAACAGACCCGATAGACTATTTAGTAATTCCCCGCGTCCTTGCTTGCTGCTTGATGCTGCCAATTTTAACCATCATGTGTCTCGTCACCGGCATCGTCGGCGGACTGCTGATTGCTACGACAATGTACGGCATCTCTCAAAGCGTGTTTTTAGAATCAGTCCGCAATTTCCTGAGTCTGTGGGATATTTGCAGCGCCGCAATTAAGGCTTTTGTATTCGGTGGCTTGATTGCTGTAATCGGCACTAGCTGGGGTTTGACCACCACCGGCGGGGCAAAAGGCGTCGGTCAATCGACTACTACGGCGGTGGTGACGGCTTTACTGGCTATTTTTATTGTGAACTTTTTCCTGACTTGGCTGATGTTTCAGGGGACGGGCTCTAGCGTACTCAAAGGCTTGTAAGCTAGGAAACATATAAAATATGAATAATCGGCAACATTCCTTTACTACCCTTGATTTAAACCCGTGAATACCACTGCCTCTTCGACTGCGCCGACAAGTACGATCGAACTCGCTCCGAGTTATGCGATTCCCCTAGTCTTGGTACTGGCGGCCGTACCCCTGCTGTTTGTTCAGAAGTGGGTGAGTTTGCCGCTTTCTGTGTTCGGCTTGTTTCTGATGTACCAAGCCGCCACCCTCCGGCTGCAATTTACCCCAACAGATTTGGATATTTATCGAAAGTCCAACTTAATCCGCCGCTTTCCTTACCGAGAATGGCAAAATTGGCGGATATTTTGGCCCCCTGTGCCGATTTTGTTTTATTTCAAAGAAATTAACAGCATTCACTTTCTGCCGGTTCTGTTCGATCGTAAAATGCTACAGACCTGCTTAGAACAGCGCTGTCCCCGTCAAGACTAAAAAAGTTGTTAATTTTAAATTTTTAACTTTTCCATGCCCACGCCGAACAAAATTTCCCATGAATTCAGACGAATCTCCAACCCAAGAACCGCAATCACAACCAGCCGCCCCAAGCGGTGACGGCGAAGTCGATTTACCCGTGAATGAGACGGAGTACCAGCTTCCATCTCAAACAGAGGATTTGTGGCTCGACCAAAATGAACTGGCAGCCCAACTCCCGCCAGAAACAGACCCGCCGCTGGGCGAGGAAGATGCCGAAATCGCCCAATTCGTGGACGAAGCAGGCGCAATGGCCCAAATTCCGCCCAACACCGACGATGGCGAATCAGAAAGTCCGATCGCTCAAATCGAGCCTCCAACAGACTCCCAGCCAACAGTAACCGCAGAAACGGTAACGCCCATCCCAGAAAATGTTACCGAACAGTTGGCAGAGAGAGTCAAAGAATTGCAGCAGCAAGAACAAGCTTTGACAGAAAAAATTGCCGCCTTGGAAGCCGACAAAGCCAATGCTATAGAAGCGTTGGGCCAGGCTCAAGCATCGATCGGGCGTTTGGTACAAGACGGCTTGATTCAATTAGATCAGCGCAAACAAGCGCTACAAATCGAAGTAGAAAAACTCGAACGCCGGCGCGATCGAATTCAAAAGGAAATGCGAACCACTTTTGCCGGCGTTTCCCAAGATTTGGCAATTCGAGTCCAGGGTTTCAAAGACTATCTAGTAGGCAGTTTGCAGGATTTGGCCGCTACCGCCGAACTCTTAGATTTGACGCCACCGGCGCAAGAGACACCCAAGCAAATTCCTGCTGAGGAGTCTCAATCCTCAGCACCAGTAAATCCCAAATTTGCCGAACAGGGATTTCAAGAACAAGCCAAACAAATTCGCCGCACCCTCGATCAATACCGCACTGTCCCCGACTACTACGGCCCGCCTTGGCAACTTCGCCGCACTTTTGAACCCATCCACGCAGAACGAGTTTCTAACTGGTTTTTCACCCAAGGAGGAAGGGGTGCTTTGCGGACTATGGGTTCGCGCTTGCAAAATATCTTGATTACTTCCACTATTATTTCTGTACTCAGAAGCGTCTACGGTGGACGGGTGCGGACTTTGGTGCTCGCCAACAGTCCCGAACGTTTGGGAGAGTGGCGCCGGGGTTTGCAGGACTGTTTGGGCATTACTCGCAGCGATTTTGGCCCAGAACGGGGGATTATTATGTTTGAGTCTGCGGAAGCTTTGGCTCAAAAAGCCGATCGACTGGTGAAAGATGGCAAATTGCCACTAATTGTCATTGATGAAACTGAGGATTTAATTAGTTTGTCAATCCTGCAATTCCCGCTATGGCTGGCATTTGCTGCCGATCCGCAAACTTTAATGGCTGCTAAGGATTTTTGATTGGCTAATTGGTAATTGGTAATTGCTAATTGCTAATTGCTAATTGCTAATTAGTAATTAGCAATTATGCTAGGGGAAAGGTGGCAAATTTTAAAAGTACACGAAATCTCAAAGTAAAAAATGGCTAGCTGGATAATTTTAAATGGCGCACTGCTAATAGCAGCTTATCTGCTGGGTTCGATTCCGACGGGGTACGCCTTGGGGAAATGGATGCTGGGAATTGATATTCGACAGGTTGGTTCGGGTTCGACGGGTGCGACTAACGTACTGAGGACTTTGGGGAAGTGGCCGGGGTTGGGGGTGTTGCTGGTTGACGTGTTGAAGGGGGTAAGCGCGATCGTCCTAATCCGCTACATTTATTCTCTCAGTTTTACCCAGCAGCTAGCAACCGTCGCAGGTTTAGAAAATACTGCAACTGTCATCCCTTGGATGGCAACTTTGGCGGGTTTCTCTGCTGTTTTGGGCCACAGCAAATCAATCTGGCTGGGGTTTACTGGCGGTAAATCGGTGGCGACGAGTTTGGGAGTTTTGCTTGGTTTGTATTGGCCAGTTGGTTTGGGAACTTTCGGAATTTTCGGGATAGTATTTGCGGTATCGCGAATTGTTTCTTTAAGTTCGATTATCGGGGCAATTAGCGTTGCTGGATTGATGTTTGCTTTACATCAGCCGCTGGCTTATGTATTGTTTGGAATTGCGGGCGGTGTATTTGTAATTGTGCGGCACCGGAGCAATATTCAGCGACTGTTGAATGGTACGGAACCCAGGATTGGAGAGAAATTAGAAACAGCAGCGAGCGATTGATCGGTAATATTGTTGTACTCCTGGTTGCAGATTACCATTTCTCTGTCCAATCTTCGATTTAAGCTTTTGGAGGAGGCTTTGCAGCGCATTCTACAGCTTAGAATCCCTGAGTAGAGATAATACTCCCTTGAATCTCAGCCACACTTACATTTGCCACAAAGCCTACTATGTCGCCGGAATTCCTAACTTTAATTAGAGTGCCTTGACTCTGTATCGGTTGAGGATCGAATACACCTGGCGCGAAAACTTGATTGAAACTTTCTGGTGCATCAAACCCCAATAAGAGTGTCACGTTTGTCACGTATTGCAAGTCTACATCGCTAGCAGTCAAACCGCCTGCCAATCCAATTCGATCGGCACCTACTCTGAAACCGGCAATAGCATCGGCATTATTGACATCTGTAACTCCGGGTTCTGCTTGGAGGACGTACAAGTTGCTGCCCCCGATTTTGATTGAATTATTTTCATTCAAGGCGGCTAAAAAGTCGCGACCCAAACCTCCCACCAGAGTGTCATTTCCGTTACCGCTGGCTAAGAAATCATTGCCTCTACCGCCCAAGAGAATATCGTTTCCCGCATCACCCGCAAGCAAATCTGCATCTTGACCGCCGCTGAGAGAGTCATTTCCCTCATTTCCATCAAGTAGATCTATTCCTTTTCCCCCAAATAAAGAATCGTTGCCCAACTCCCCGCTGATAAGATCTTCCCCTTCATTGCCAAATATCAAATCATTAGCTGTTGAGCCGGTGACTAGATCGTCACCTCCGAGCATCCAACCTCCCAAAGGAAAATTAGTTGCATCTGCGATCGACAAAGTAACGACTTCGGATGTATTGTCGCCAATTAATCGCCGCTGTTCTGACGGATCGGGTTTTAAAGCCATAAAAAATTTCCGCGTAAAATCTCAGATGTCAACATGATTAAATAAGCAGTTTTCAAAGTCAATTCATAAATTCATAACTTTGAGTTCATAAAAGTCATAACTTTGAGTTCCTAAAAGTCATATTTGTGGTAAAATCAACACCAACGGGTGCAGCGAGTCGAGGGAATAGAACAATTTATGTGTCTGAATCCAGGGGATATTCTGCGCGATCGCTACCAAATTATCGGTCAATTAGGTGAGGGAGGATTTGCCAGAACCTATACGGCTAACGACGCTTTGGGCAGCCCCGAAAATCCCCTGTGCGTCGTCAAGGAAATTGGGCCTCCTCCATCGAAAGATCCCGATGTTTTGCACAGGGCACAGGTGCAATTTGAAACAGAAGCTGAATCCCTGATATCTCTGGAACAGTGCTCGCGCATTCCCAGGTTAATCGAGCACTTTCAAGAACAGGGAAGATTTTACTTAATTCAAGAATATATTGCAGGAAATCCGCTGAACAACGAGATCGGTTCAGGCAGGCAGTTTAGGGAATCAGAAGTTATTGATTTATTGCAGGATATTTTAGAAGTTTTAGATTGCGTCCACAAAAAACATATTATTCACCGCGATATTAAACCGTCAAACTTAATCCGGTGCAACCGCTCCGGCAAAATTGCGGTGATTGACTTTGGGGCAGTCAAAGGTATTAGCAATTTGGCGATTCAGGGCGGTCAAATAACTCAAACTCGCGTCATCGGTACAGAGGGTTATATGCCGGCCGAACAGTGGAAAAATCAGCCAAGATTTAACAGCGATATCTATGCTGTGGGAATCATCGGCATTCAAGCGATCGCAGGTTTAGATATTCCAGACTTTTTTAATCATAAAAAAACTGGAGAACTCGTCTGGCACTACTCAACTCACGATCGCCCGATGGTACAAATTAGCGACAAGCTGGAAAAAGTTTTAAATAAGATGGTGCGCTACCACTTTAACGATCGCTATCAATCCGCTGCTGAAGTGTTAAAGGATTTGCGATCGGTGGTGGTATCGCCCTCAGCGCCGATTGAGACTGCGACGCAGGTGGGAGTGGAATATTCGATCGCCAGTGACAGCAGGACACCTGTGGACTCAAACCCTCGTTTAGTCCTCCCAGATAATTTAAGTGCGGGAGAAAGAATTCTCTTTACCAGTTCTCGTCCTCGGTTAAAGCAAAGAGGAGTTGAAAAATTTGCAGCTTCAAATTCAGAGCAAGCTTTTAATTTATTCAAACAATCGTGGCATAAAGAATACGGCAAAGATCCAGAAACTTTAGTTTACCTGAACAATGCTTTTCTGGAGGTCAGCAACGCTCCTTATTACACAATTGCTGTAGCCCTTCCCATTTGTGGGAGAAAGCCGGACAGTTTTGCTCTGCTTGGTGCTCAGGCAAAAGAATTTCTGCGCGGAGTGGCTCAAGCGCAAACAGAAGTTAATTTGGGACTGTCCAATGCTAGCGATCGGGACTTTACCGGTCGAGGTTTTTTACCAAGTCAAGCCATTAACGGCAAAGGACTTAAAGTAATTATTGCTGACGATGGGAACGATAAAACAAGGGCAAGACAAAGAGCAATCTCACTGGTAAATCAACCGGATATTTTAGCAGTTGTCGGTCACGCTAGCAGCGAGATGACGATGTACGCTGTAGATATTTACAATAACAATAATCTGGTTTTGATGTCTCCGGGTGCAGCCACGGAAGAGCTGACAGATGAGCCTAAAAAATTTTTCTTTCGGACTCAATATACGACCAGTTTAATCGCTAGAGATTTAGCGGACTACCTCCTCGCACAGAATCAAACACAAGCAGCAATTTTATACAATCAGGAAAGCCCATTTAGCGCATCTTTTAAGGAAGAGTACACAACGTATTTTCGAGACCGCAAAGGAGGGGAAATAGTCTGCATTCGCGATTTTGATTTATTTCAAACAGACTTCAACGCCCAAAGAGCGATCGAGGAAATCCAGGCGAACGCAGAAACTGCGATCGTGTTAGTTCCAGACCCTCATGTTACAGGAGCCTTAAACAGCGCATTTGAGATAATAAAACTTAACGCCGATCGCAATTGGATTGCCGGGGCATGGATGCTGATGTGTCCGCAAATGTTAGAATTTGTATCTGGGCAACCGAAAAGCTTGTTTAATAAACTAATTCTTTCTGTCGGCTGGCATCCCTTAAACAGCCCCAACAAAGAATTTCCTCAACAGGCTCGATCGCTGTGGGGAGAAGAGGGAAATACTCGTATAGCTTCAGGTTACGATGCAGCGCGCGCACTCATAAAGGCATTGGAAATGCAGCAGGAACCCAGTCGCGAAGGAATGCAAAGAACGCTTTCATCTCCTGATTTTAGGGCTTGGGGAGCAACAGGAACCATTCAGTTTAACTCGCCGGAAAATGGCGATAGGAAAAATCATCCCAGCGATCTAGTACATATTGTAGAGTGTCCAAAAGAGCGGTTCGGCCTCGCTTTTGTTCCCGTCAAGTACCCGACAGCGGCAGCGGCCGGTTTAAAGTGCGATTGAACTCGTTTCTGATTGATTCAATTTTCTTGCGTTAGCCGCCCTCGCTCGCGGTACATGAAGCGCCAGAGGGCGGCGTTACATACTCGTGAGTAAACTATATAAACCCGTTCCCGCCCGATGGTAAAATCAACGTCAACGAGTGCAGCCAGTCGGGGAATCGGAGAATTTATGTGTCTGAAGCCAGGGGATATTCTGCGCGATCGCTACCGAATTATCGCTAAATTAGGTGAGGGAGGGTTTGCTAAAACCTATACGGCTAACGACGCTTTGGGCAGCCCTGAAAATCCCCTGTGCGTCGTCAAGGAAATTCCGCCGCCTCAATCTAATGATGGGCGGCTGTTGGAGGAAGCACAACAGCAATTTGAAAAAGAAGCTAAAACCCTGAAGTATCTCGATAAGTGTCCGCATATTCCCCAGTTAATCGATCGCTTTCTGGAAAATGGAAAATTTTACTTAATTCAAGAATACATCGACGGAAATCCGCTCAACAAAGAACTCGTTTCAGGCAGACAGTTTCAGGAGTCAGCAGTTATTGATTTATTGCTGGACATTTTGTCAGTTTTAGAGTGCGTACACTCTCAAGGTATTATTCACCGAGATATTAAACCGTCAAACTTAATCCGGCGCAAGCTTGACGGCAAAATTGTGTTAATTGACTTTGGGGCAGTAAAAGCGATCGGCACTTTGGCGATCGAGAACGGTCAAATAACTCAAACTCGCGTCATCGGTACAGAGGGTTATATGCCGGCCGAACAGTGGAAAAATCAGCCCCGATTTAACAGCGATATCTATGCTGCGGGAATCATCGGCATTCAAGCGCTCGCAGGGTTAGATATTGAAGACTTTTTTAATGATAAAAAAACTGGGGAACTCGTCTGGCACTACTCAACTGACGATCGCCCGATGGTACAAATTAGCGACAAGCTAAAAAAAGTTTTAAATAAGATGGTGCGCTACCACTTTAACGATCGCTACCAATCTGTTGCTGAAGTGTTGCAGGATTTGCGATCGCTAACAGCGTTGCACTCACCACCGCCGAAACGCAGGCTGTTTTCTCGCTCGATCTTTGGTTTGTTACCATTGGCAGTTGCGGGAATGACTGCGGGACTGGCAGCCCCTATTTTTTTACGCACAATTACACCTAAAACTTGTCCTTTAATGCAGGGAGATGCTTTGAGTTGCGGCGAAGAAATCCTCGTCAAAACTTCTTCGCCTCGGTTAAAGCAAAAGGGAGTTGAGGAATTTGCCAAATCTAATTATCAATCTGCTTTTGATTTATTCAAAAAATCCTGGAACGAAGAAGACAGCATCGATCCCGAAACTTTAATTTACATGAACAATGCTTTGCTCAAGGCTAAAAATGCTGATTATTACACAATGGCTGTTGCCGTTCCCATCCTGAGAACTCAGGATGGTTCTGTAATTAATGCAGATTCGGCAAAAGAAATTTTGCGCGGCGTTGCCCAAGCCCAAACACAAGTTAATTTAGGATTAAGCGCTGCTAATGAGAGGAATAAAAGCTTTCCCGGTCAAAGCTTTCTCGACGCCAAAGCTATTAACGAAAAAGGACTGAGAGTCATCATTGCTGACGATGCGAATCTCAAAACAGAGGCCATTAAAACAGCAAATGCACTGGTTAAACAGCCGGATATTTTAGGGGTAGTAGGTCACTATGCCAGCGAAATTACTCTATCAGCGATAAATATTTATGACAAAAATAACCTAGTGCTGATTTCTCCGGGAAGCACAACGGAAGAACTGACAGAAAAGCATCGAAAAATTTTCTTTCGCACATCCTATTCGAGTCGGTTTGCAGCTCAAAGTTTAGCAAAGTATCTGCGGTCAGTAGGTAAAAATCAAGCAACAGTTTTATACAATCCCGGCAGTTCGTCGGGTTCTTATTTTACACAAGCATTCAAAAGGCAGTTTCAAGATGACAAAAAAGGAAAAATAGTCAGAACTCGCGACTTCGATTTATCGAAAAATGAATTTAACGCCCAAACAGCTTTAAAGGAAATCCAGCGAACAGGAGAAACAGCGATCGTGTTATCTCCAGACGGTCAAATTACCAATTCCTTAAATAACGCGATCGCAATGGTTAAAGCCAACCGCGATCGCAATTTGATAGCCGGAATTTGGGTACTCTACAAGTGGAGAACTTTAGAAGCAGCATCCCAGTTAAAATCTTTTGAAAAACTAATCGTGTCTGTCCCCTGGCATCCCTTAAGCAGTGTTAATAAAAAATTTCCTCAACAGGCTAAAAAGTTGTGGGGAGGAACGGTAAATACCGATACCGCCTTAGCTTACGATGCAACTATTGCACTGATTAAGGCAATGGAAATGCAGCAGCAGCCCAGCCGCGAAGGAATGCAGAAAACGCTTTCTCTTCCGAATTTTATTGTGGAAGGAGGAACAGGAACTATTCAGTTTGGAAAGAATGGCGATCGCAAAAATCCCCCCAGCGAATTGGTGCATATTGTCAAGTGTCGAAAAGAACAATTCGGTGTAGCTTTTGTTCCCGTCAAGTATCCGACAGCAAAAGCGGCAGGTTTAAAGTGCGATTGAAGTCATTTTTGATTGTTTCTGTGCGTCTTTCCTGACTTATTTCCCTAATTCTTGAGAACGCAAAGAAGCTGCTTTCACTGCTTCGATCAGTGCCGAACGAAAGCCGTTACTCTCTAATTTAGCAATTCCGGCAATAGTTGTACCACCGGGACTTGTAACTCGATCTTTCAATTCTGCTGGGTGCATTCCTGTTTCTTGCAACAGTTTCGCTGTACCGAATACTGTTTGCAAAGCTAATTGAGAGGCGATCGCCCGTGGCAAACCAGCACAAACCCCCCCATCTGTCAAGGCCTCTATCAAAATTGCTACATAACCAGGCCCGGAACCCGAAAGCCCAGTCACCGCATCGAGCATACTCTCAGGTACTTCTACCACTTCTCCTACGGCCTGAAAGATGCGCTTTACTAATTCTAAATCAGCCGGTTGCACGAGTTTTCCCGGAGCGATCGCGCTCATTCCCGCCCCCACCGTCGCCGGAGTATTCGGCATCACCCGCAGCACTCCCCGCCCCGGAAAGGCTGGTTCGAGCTTGCTCAGTGGCACTCCTGCCAAAATCGACACTACCAGCGCTTCTGGCTGGGAATTAGCCGTTTCTCCATTATTTCCCTGTTTGCGATCGCCTGCCACGGCCAATTCCAAAGCTACCGTATCAAAAACTTGCGGTTTAATCGCCAAAAACAGCACTTCTGTAGCGGCAGCAACTTCTAGATTGCTGGCTGTTGTTCCAATCCCGTATTTGTTAGTCAAAAACTCGCGGCGCTTTACCCCTGGCTCGCTCACCAATATTTCTGAAGGCAAATAAACTTTTTGTGCAATTAAGCGGGATAAGAGAGCTTCTCCCATTACCCCGCCGCCGATCGTACCAAATTTTATGTTAGTCATTAGTCACTTGTCACTTTTGAGTTATCAGTTGTCAGTTGTCAGTTGTCAGTTGTCATTGGTTACTTAGTTGTTAGCTAATGTTATTAATCCGCAGTGTTTATTCCACAGTTATTAGTTGTTAACTATTGACTACTGATTACTAACTACTGACTACTGACTACTGACTACTCACCACTGTCAACTGACTACTAACTACTAACTACTGAGCGATGGGAGCTTGTTCTGCCGGCCAGACTGTCGGTGCAGGAGCAGCAGCACGGGGCCGTCCTTGAGCAGGAGGCACTTCGTGAACCACACCAGACTGAGTTCTCACCTGCACGCAGCTAGGCGTAAACAAGAAAATACTTTCGCCAATTCGCTCTTGATGACCGTCAAGAGCATAAGTACCGCCCGCCACAAAGTCCACAGCTCTTTGCGCTTGGTCTGGGTCCATCACCGTCAGGTTCAAAACAACAGACTTCCGTTCCTTAAGGGCTCGAATTGCTGCCGGCATCTCTTCAAAAGTGCGCGGCTCCATTACTACTACTTCCGAAATCCCGTTCATAGCTCCAGGCATTCCAATCACGTTATTCATTACTGACCCTACTCCCCCGGTTGGTGCAACGACATCCATACCTGTCGATCCTACTACTGACCGCTCTCGCATTCTACGATTTTGACGACGTTCTTCTTCGGCTGCTGCGACGGCAGCGGCGTTGGGTTCAGGCGCTTGGTAGAAGTTCTGATAGCGCTCCCCTTCCGTTTCGTCGTACACGTCATCGTACTCAGGCTCATTGTTGATGCCTACAAAATCTCGCAGTTTAGAAAAAATATTCATGATTCACGCTCCTTCACGACTTTGCTGCCCCGACTATACTCGCGTTGCGCGTTAGTCGCGGGTAGCTGACTATTCTATATTTAACCCAAATTGTCTTTATCAGAAGATTTCAATTACTTATCCCCTCCTAGAGCCAAATAAGGTTTGTCCTAGCCGTACCATAGTAGCACCTGCTTGAATTGCCAAATGATAATCTCCCGACATCCCCATCGAGAGCTGCTGCATTTGAATGCAGGGCAAGTTTTGCTGCTGGATTTTCTCAGCAAGTTCGCGGGTGCTGTTAAATAATTCTAGGATTTGCGAGTCATCTAATCCCAGCGGAGGAATTGTCATCAAACCTTGAATTTTGATATGCTGACATTTGTTGAGTTCTGGAAGGTCGGCAAGCAGTTCTGGAACGCTCCAGCCGTATTTGTCCGGGTCGGGCAACATTTTGACTTGCAGGCAGACTTGGGGAGAGCTCGACTGTTCGCCCGCCAAGCGCGAAAGTCGCTGAGCGATTTTTAAATTGTCGAGAGAGTGAATCCACTGGAAATGCTCTAGGGCTTTGGCGGCTTTGTTGGCTTGCAAGTGGCCGATCAAGTGCCAGTTGATATCCGGTAAATCTTGCAGTTGGCTTTGTTTTTCGGCAGCCTCTTGAACCTTACTCTCGCCAAAATCCCGGATACCGGCGTCGTATGCTTCGCGGATAGCATCAGTCGGTACCTGTTTGGTAACGGCAATTAACCGCACTGATTGTGGCAAGTGTTGGCGAATGCTGTTAATTCGAGAGGCAATGGTCATGGGTGCTCAACGCTCTTGACGGGAAGGAAGGAAAATTAAGACAGTTACCAATTACCAAATTACTGATTTTCGCTATTGAAACGTGCGCTGGTGAATGGTTTGCAATTGGTCGTACTCGTGATATTGACCGCTGCGACGCAGGGTTCGCAGGCGAATTTCGACCATGAGGCGAGCGTCGGAGCGGCTGATTGGTTCAAATCTCAGCCCGCCTGGGCCGTTTGTCACCAAAAAAAACAGGCGCTGGGCGTATAGGGTGGTAAATAATTCTTGGCTGTCTTCAACCTGGGATACCCTGAAGAGGAGGCCAAAGTTTGGATGATTCAGGTAAGTTTCGGTAGTCATTCACGCTCACAATCGATCAATTTTAGATTAAAGATTTAGATTTTAGATTTTAGTTTCGCTCGATCGCCCGACGGCGTTGTTTGACGGCGGGGTACAAAGAGCGATTACCGTAGCCGTGCAATAGTCTCCGTCGTGGCTGAGGCTCAATTGCCACTGGCAATTTCCCCAAACAGAGGCTTTTGCTGCTGCGGTTCCGTGGAGTTGCACGTTGGGAGCACCGTTTTCGGAGCGCCGAATTTCCACATCTGCATACCGTATTCCCCGCCATCCCGTCCCTAGAGCTTTGACAACGGCTTCTTTTGCTGCCCAGCGCCCTGCTAGTTGGTTGCAGGAAACTCGATTCATTTTACCTTTAATGCTGCTGTGTTGAGAATTTAGTGACCTACAATCCCTTTGTTCGGCGGGCGTGTAAACTTTTTCGAGGAAGCGATCGCCAAACCGGTCTAATGCGGCTTGTATGCGCGGAACATATACGATATCTGTCCCAAGATAGATGTTCAAGGTCTTGGTTCTCTAAATATTTTTCTCCATTACTTTAGCAGGACTGTCGCGCACCAGACAAAACTTACTCAAATTTAGGCCCGCGATCCAAACCCCGCTCGAATCAGTCCTTGTCAATTCTTCAATCTCAAATCTAATCAATCAATCAATCAATCAATCAATCTAAAATCTAAAATCTTAACTGTCCCAACCCCAAACCAAGCGGGCGCTCCAGAGGACGAGCAAGCAGCCGAGGGCGATCCAGTCTCGGATTTTCAATTGCAACTGGTGCCATTCTACACGGTGTCGATCGGGACTGGTGAAGCCACGAACTTTCATGGCGCTGGCTATTTGTTCAGCTCGCAGCAGCAAGTTTTCTAACAGCCGCTCGGCTATCATCAACCAAACTTGAGCGGCGCGGCGAAATCCTAGTTTTTTCCAGTTTATGGCTCTAGTGCTGACCGATCGCACTAAATTTTGTATTTCTTCCAATACTAGGGGAATGAATCGCAAAGATAAAGTTAATGTTAAGGCTATTTCGGTAACAGGCCAGTTCAAGCGGCGCAGCGGCTGCATTAAGTTTTCTATAGCAGCGGTGATTTCTTCGCTGGCTGTGGTGAGAAGGTAGAGGTTGGTGCTGTAAATTACTGTAAAAAATAGGGTGCTGACGTTGATAGCTAAATCTAGGGATTTGCGGGTGATTTTAATCGGGCCTTGTTTGAATAAAACGTAACGGTAGTTTGTGGGTTGCGGGAGTTGATTTGGGCTTTGGGCTTTGGAATTGGGGATTGGGGAGTTTGAGCCTAAATTAAAAGGTTTGTACCAGGGTTTTGGTTGGGGCGGGGGTGGAAGAGTTGCGGGCTGTTGGGAAAATGTTAATTCGTCGGCGGGGATGCGGGGCTGGTGCTCTGAGGGGAGTCCGTCGGGGGCGATCGCGCTGAGGCAAAATACTAAAATGCAGAATAGCAGCAGCATTCCCATTTGCTGTTTCCACACCCGCAAGGGAATTGCTGCGGTTAGTGTCAGTACGATTAACATTCCTACTAGCATCAAGCGCCAGATGGGATTGGCGAGTATTGGCGCAATCAGAAATGTCATCAACCAGGCTAGTTTTACGCGGGAGTCTAGCCGGTGAAGCCAGGTTACAGGTTGTTCTAGGTAGAGTCCAATAGGGAGCGATCGAAGTAAATCCATCTTGATATTTTAGATTTTAGATTTTAGATTTTAAGTTGTTTGATTTCGGATTGTCTGATTGTTGGGTTGTTTGATTGCTTGATTGTTTGATTTCGGATTGTTTGAGTTTTTAATTTAGAATTTGGATTGTTTAATTTTTTGGCTATTTTGGTTAGAAATTTGAGATTTTTTCATTTGCGATTACCTGTGGAATTTTTAGCCCTTAAAGTTTTGATTGAGGCAACTGTCATCGCTATAATTTCATTTTTTTCTGACATGATACTTTTCAAATTAGTTACCTCTACTAATTTAGCTTCAACTATCAGCTCCATCTAGTAAAGACATTCATCTGCTTATTCTTTCACTATTCTGAGTTTGGCAATTAAGTCTGCTATCGATCTAGCGCGACAAGCTGCTCGATAGTTAGCCCCTACAGAAGTTCCTGAACAAATTAACTGCTTGCCAAGTATTTCAGAAACGGTATTTTTGGGCAGTGAACTTACTAGCTTAATAACTCTTAATGCTATAGCCTTCGTTCTTTGTTTAAACTCTTGTTCGTCCAGCTTGGGATTTTAGATTTTAGATTTTAGATTTTTTCATTTGGGATTGAAGATGGTTAATTTTCGATTTATATTTGACATTTGGAGTTTGCAATTGTTGGATTTTTGATTAAACAAAAAAACGCAATTCATTAATTTTATTATTAAATTGCGTTTTTTCTTCAATCTAAAATCCAAAATCCAAAATCGAAAATTACTTGACGCGCAGTGCTCTGTTTGTTGTACTCATTTCTGTGGCACGAACTTTTTTGCCTCTCCAAAGTAGCCGCATTGGTGTACCGGTAAAGCCTAGGTGTTTGCGGAATTGGCTTTCCATGTAGCGGCGGTAATTTTCGGTGAAGCGTTTGGGATCGTTGACAAATAGGGCGATTGTCGGTGGCTGCGATCGCACTTGAGTACCGTAATAGATTTTGCCTTGTTTTCCTTGGCGGGTAACTGGGGCTGAGTGCCAGCTTGTGGCTTCTTCTATGACTTCGTTAATCACGGCGGTAGGGACGCGACGCTTGTGTTCGTCAGAGGCTTTGTCTACTAATTCAATGATTTTTTCAACTCGCTGTCCAGTCATGGCGCTAACAAAAATCATTTCTGCCCAGTCGAGGAAATAAAGTCGGGTTCTTACTTCTCTTTCGTACTCGTAGATGGTGTCGGAGTCTTTTTCTACGGCGTCCCATTTGTTGACTACTATGATGCAGGCTCGACCTTCTTCGCTGATGCGATCCGCTAATTTTTGGTCTTGATCGGTAACGCCGTCAATTGCGTCAATTACTAACAGTATGACGTTGGCGCGGCGGATGGCTTTGAAAGCGCGGTTGATCCCGAAAAATTCTGCGCCGTATTCAACGTTTTTCTTTTTGCGAATTCCGGCTGTGTCGATCAGGCGGTAGGTTTTACCGTTGCGTTCTACTAAGGTGTCGATCGCGTCGCGGGTTGTGCCGGAAATCGGGCTGACTATGGCGCGATTTTCTCCGAGAAATGCGTTTAACAAACTCGATTTGCCGACGTTGGGACGACCGATAATTGCTACTTTAATTTCCTCAACTTCTGGTAATACTTCTGTGGGAAGGTAAGTAATTAATTTGTCAAGCAATTCGCCGGTGCCGTTGCCGTGAATGCCTGAAATTGGGTAAGGTTCTCCTAGTCCCAATTGCCAAAAGTCTGCTGCTTGGGTGAGTCCTGTATTTTCCGATTCGCACTTGTTGACGGCGAGAATGACGGGGACTTTTTGCAGTCGCAGCCAAGATGCGATCGCTTCGTCGCCGCCGGTGAGTCCGGTTTTTCCGTCTACTACGAAAATGGCTGCGCTGGCTTCTGCGAGGGCCGCCATTGCTTGTTCGCGAATTAAAGGCAGAAATTCTGTTTCGTCGTCGAATACTAGCCCGCCGGTATCTACGACTTGATATTCTCGATCGCCCCAGTATGCTGGTCTGTAAGTGCGATCGCGCGTGATTCCTGGTTCGTCGTGGACGATCGCGTCTTGGGTGTTGGCTAAACGGTTGACGATCGTCGATTTGCCTACATTGGGGCGTCCAATAATAGCAACTATAGGTAGAGACATAAAAGTAGCAGCAATTAGGCTGCGCCGTAATTTTGAGGTTTAGTCTTGTATTGTAAGCTAATCTGACCGGAATTTTATAGATTGAGCCTGTGTTTCTGTCTTTTCATGCTGTAGGCGCTGTTTTACCGATCGCCCGTTTAAACATCGAACCCTAAAAAATAGCCACAGCCTATGGATCTGCATTCCCAGCCCGACTCTGAGAATTAGAAATAAAACTTAAATAACTCAACAAATCATCTCATGTGTGGTAATTCTTTGATGATTATGAAGGTACATATAGGATTTTAGCGATCGGCTATTATTGGAAATAAGCAGGAGTTTAGTTTTTGACGAAAGCTTAAAACAGCAGCTTAAAAATGGAAACTAAATTTCCCTCAAAGCTCAACACATTAGGTGGTAATATGGCTGTTCTGCAACTAGAAGACGGTAGAACATATACGGATATCCGGGCGATCGCGAGTCAACTGGCCGTTTTAAATATTGAGATCGATTCCCTGCCCCAAAACAAAAATCCGGCGTTTCAAGAACTGCTCGTTCAAGACATTCTCAATGTTACAGAAAAACAGCAGATTCTCGCAGCCTTTAATAGCGAGTTTGAACAGTTCAAGCGCGCCAGCGGATATCGGTGGTGCGACTTAAAAGTGCTGCATCCAGGTTCGCAGCAGATTTACGCGCTGATGACTCAAAGCGATCGCACTCACACCCACACAGATGCAGAAGTTCTTCACATTTTAGCTGGGGAATGCGTTTTTGGGTTCGTGTATTCTAACGGCTCTCAGGTACAATTAATGCTGCAAGCTGAAGAGTACATTAAAGTGCCTGCCAATACCGAACATTGGTTTTATCTCACTCCGTCGCTGTACTTGAAAGCCTTGCAGTATTACACCACTGCTCAAGGCTGGGTTCCTCAGTATACTAACAGGAAACTAAAAATTAAAAATTAAGAGTCAGAAGAAGAGGGGAAATTTGTAGAGGAGGAAGAAGAAGATGAAACAGAATTGGGTGACTTACTATCAAGCGGTGGAAGGTCGCCCGCCGCATGAAACTTTGCTGAAAGCCTTGTCAATTTTTGACACGGAACCGTTGCTCGATCGTCCTCGATTCGCTGTAGATTTAGGCTGTGGCGATGGACGAGATACGGTGGAACTCCTGCGTCGAGGCTGGCGGGTTGTAGCGATTGACAGGGAACAAAATGCCTTCGATCGCCTGCTGGATCGTCCGATTCAACGCGATCTCCTGCAAACTCAATTGATGCGTTTTGAAACCTTAACTTTGCCTCAATCGATCGATCTAATCAATGCCAGTTTTTGCCTTCCTTTTTGTCATCCCGCCGATTTCCCCCATCTTTGGGAAACGATCGTGACATCGCTAAATCCAGGAGGATATTTCTGCGGTCAATTGTTTGGCGATCGCGACTCATGGGCTGTTTATCCCGATCGCACTCATCATACTCGCGAACAAATTCAAGTGCTGCTAAAGTCCTTTGAGATTGAGTGGTTTGACGAAGAAGAACATCCTGGAGTAACGGCGCTAGGCGAGGAAAAACACTGGCATATTTTTCACATTGTTGCTCGTAAGAGAGATTAATATATATAGTGCCGACTGCTTAAAGAAGTCGGCACTCTCTTGAAGTCGGAGTTCTGGAAAAGTTGCAGCTCGTTTTTACTGAATTTTTCGGAATTTACCGTTAAATTAGCTTCCTAATGGCTAAGGAATGAAAAATAAATAAGGTGACTAATAGAACAATAGTTTACCTTGGATCAAGGCTTCTGGGGTTTAATTGTGCAAGTTATTGATTTTTCATTCCTTAGTCTCGAACCTTTCTGATTTTTTAGATGCTTTCTCATTCAGCGGGTGTGGCAATTTCAATTTCTTCGCAACGCTGCAAAAGTGCTTCTATTTCCTGAGCTAAAAAAATTACTTCCGGCCAAGAAGAACCGTTAATTAAATCTTGAGCGTGAGCTAATTTGTTTCTCAATGCTTCTGCTGACTTTAAAAAACGCTCCCCGTAGCGTTTTGATTTAAGCCCCAGCCGATCGACTATTTCAGCAGAAGTCAGGATTAAATCTCGCTTGTCGCAGAATTGCAGGTAATCGATTAAGTCAATTGCTTCATTTCGGGATCGCCCCAATTCCCACAGGTGTTTTGCTGCTAAGATGCGATCGCCCTTAAGCAATTTTTGCCAAGAATCCTGGGGAAAGTAAATCCGCACAATCCGCAATAAATTCATTTCCAGAAGCGTCACCAATCCAAACAGCAGCATCCGCACCGGTGCTTTTTGCAAATCGCCGCAGGTAACGATACCGTTGATCCTGTTGCTTTCCAATACAAATAATCTCGGTTTTTCTCGCAGCAGCGGCAGCAATTCCATCAAAGGAGTTGAAGCGGCGATTAATTGTGAGGGGTGAAAAATTTGCTGGTAGTCGCTGCATTTGCCTTTACCTAAGTGCGAGCGTTCTACATAGCCGCAAACCGTGCCCTTTTCTTCAATACCGAGCACGTCAAAATCGCGGGCTTCCATCCACGATCGCAATTGGGCGGCATCTTCGCAAGCTGGGACAGATTTCAACGGTTCCGCGAGGTATTTAACTGTAATGCTGTCTTTGAATAAATCCCGCAAGTCGGCGGAACTTGATTTTAAATGTTTCATCTCATGTCTGGTAATTTCATGGATCGTTGCGCGACAAGAGGACAATTAATATTGTAACTGCAACTAGAGACGCTGCACTACCGTGGGATAATCTCAGTTTGGTAAAAAGCGTTTTTTAGGAGTGCGAACGTCCCCCTTGCACTCCTGTAAAATCAAAACAGAGATACTTCCTTACCGTGTCTCTAAAGATTTCATGATATTACTTACTGGCTAACTCCGGGCAATAATGGTTGGCGGCAAGAGTGGTAATAATATCGGCATCCGCCAGAAAACTTTCTTTGAGACTTGGATTTTCGATACTGACAGCTTGCGCGATCGCTCTTAATTTAACTTCCGGCAGAGAAACTCCCGCTTTTGCTTCCGCACACATTCTTTTAGCGGCCGCAATTTTTTGACCGGGCGCCCTTTGGATGGCTTGCAGTAAATTATCCGTGGCTTCGGGAGAGTAGCTTTTTGCTAACCGTTTGTAGTCTTCGAGAAATTTCCCATCGTTTCCTGTCAGCTTAATCTCTGATTCTTGAGGCGAACACAACAAATTTAAGTTAATTACTTCTCCCGCTGAATTGACAAGAAAACATCCTTCGCGTTCTTGGGCGATCGCGCTTTGGTTGCTGGGTACAAATTGTATAATAACGGCGGACAGAACAGCAGTTAAACGCGAGTAATTTAGCATGGCAATTACGTGATATACTTTGGATTTTTAACCGCATAATGCGGAGCAATATGGCTTTTTTGAGTTAGAGCGTGTCCGGTAAATTAACCGAAATACTTGGAAAGGCTAGTTTCATCAACACTCTATAATTTCTACTAAAAATCGGCATACATAAACCAGCCCCGACTAAGCGACAAGAAATCATTGCAGGAAAATCAACTGACATAATATCAGACGAACATTTCGTTGTCTAGCGAAGTTTTCATTAACAGCAAACATCCCCCTTGTGTGAGGGGCGAATGTGTGGAACCGGGAATCGATCGAATGTAGTCGCCGTGATGGCAAATTTCCCCTTCTACAATTAAGTCTCCTTCTAATACAAACACTTCCTCCGAGGCAGCGTGTCGGTGCAGGGGAAATGTTGCTCCCGGTTCTAGTCGCATCAAGCAGGTAATTTCGCGCTTTTTTTTGTCAATATAAAGCTTGCCAAACGAGACTCCCGAAACTCCATAAGATTTCCATTTGACATCGTGCGATCGCACGATTAAAGATGGAGTATTGTTCTCTGTTGGGGAGGTAACAATTGGCTTTAAATTGACTGATTCTGTTGGGGTTGGCGGCAGTTCTGCTATGCGCTGGAACAGGCGGTTTTTGAGGTCGGGGGCGACAGGAACTGGGGGGGCTGTGTAGGCGATCGCGGCAATTGTTGATTCCAAAGCTGCTAATTCACTTGTAAGTTCTGCGGACTCTTTCAATTTCTCTGCAAATGCGCCGCGTTCTGACTCGTCGAGGGTATCGAGAGCTTGAAGGGCTGCAAGGATTTTATATTCCTCGTCTGGCATCATTTCCATCTGTTTTGCGCCATTAATTAAGTAATTCAGCCTAAGTTGATTTTAACTTTTAGATTGGTGTGCTACCCTCGCACTCAAGATGGATGATTGGAGATACCATAATTTTAGATAGATGTTAAACAACTTAAATTTTGTTTTTTGACTATCTAAAATTCTTCGCTCAAAGCTTGACGCAATTTGGAAATACCCAACCGAATTCTGGTTTTGATTGTACCGGTCGGGATACCAGTTTTAGTTGAGATCGCCGCGCAAGTCAATCCTTGGTAGTAGGCTAGTTCGATCGCCTCTTGCTGTTCCTTTGGCAATTTTTCTAAGGCTGCTTTGACTTGTTCCCTGCGTTCTTTAAACATTGCATCTTCCATCGGTTCTGCAACGCTAGAGATGGGTACTTTAGCATCTTCCAGACAAGCTTCAGCCGCCCGGACTGTTCGCTGGATCGCTCGCAGGCGATCGAGGGAACGACTGCGGGTAAGCATGAACAACCAGGTATCTGCTCGACTGCGAGAAGGATCGTAAGTTGCTGCTTTTTGCCAAATTTGGGAAAAAACATCGAGTACAACTTCTTCAGCTTCTTCTACCGAACCCAGGATTTTGTAAGCGAGAGCATAACTTGGGCGACCGTAGCGATCGTAAAGTTTAGCTAATGCCGTTTGGTCTTTCCGGGCAATCTGCACTAAAAGCAGCGATTCATCGCCTGACTTCTGGCCTGTCATTTCAGTGTACCCAAAATTTTTGTTTTGACGGCACAGATCCAAAATTAACAATTCGGCGTATATCACTACAGAACATAATTGTAAGTTTGAAGTTGGGGGTACAAGCTGGAGTATGCCTTTTCCGGCTAATTTTGTCGTGCTTTGAATTGTAAAAATCCCAAGTTATCTTGAATTTTACCACCTGATTAGTAATTTTTTTGACACTTAGCAATCCGCTTTATGCACAAAGAATAAATGCCCGGAGCCTGAACAGTCAAACCAGCACCATTAACTCATTCCTAAGCTCTGTCTGCTAGCTCCCAAGCAGAGCATGGAAACCCATATAAGCGATACTCTGGTTCCACTAGATCGAGGGAAGCCGTGTCTCCAAGCAGGCGTTCCCAAGCATAGTCCGGGAACGAGTAAATGCTCAATAACGCACTTTTTTACATAAATTAATCTGGCAGCATAGATCCAAAATTGCCAAACCTTCGTATACCACCAATAGGAGAAGGCTCAGCAACAGCCCCAAAGCCCGACAGGTTGACAGGTTAAAACCTGTTGCTACAAAAGTAAAACCCGCGAATGCGGGTTATTTACCATTGATTTGTGCAAAAATTTCATTGAAATACAGGTGCTAACTGTGAAGCTCACAAAAAAAATTCGCCGAACCATACTAGCTATTGAAGTAGCTCTAATTGCTCTATTAACTCCCGGGATAATTGTCGCTTCTGACCACGACGACGGCGAAGTAGATATCAAAGGTCGCGCTGTAAATTTAACTGACCTGTACGTATATCGCGAAAAAGACCAAAACTCCGGTGCTGCGGACGGGGATTTAGTATTTACCATGAATTCAAATCCCAGGTCTGTCGCCCGTTATCAATATTATTTCAGCACTACAGCCCTCTACCAATTTCACATCACG
Source organism: Microcoleus sp. Pol1C5 (assembly GCF_036701115.1). Lineage (NCBI taxonomy): Bacteria > Bacillati > Cyanobacteriota > Cyanophyceae > Oscillatoriales > Microcoleaceae > Microcoleus > Microcoleus sp. Pol1C5. Next base: position 144,265 of record NZ_JAUBQE010000003.1, read on the forward strand.
CAGGTAGGTGAGGTGAATTCTACACCTACTGGACGCTCGGATATTATCTTGCGGTTTGCCTTCAGTCCGCCTAACAATCAAGGTATGCAAGCGGTAGCTGTAACTGTTGTTCGCGGTGGCTCGGAGACTGTTGCTAAGACTACAGTTAACGGCGGGCTAATTGCCACAACTCCGCTGAATTCTAATGCTGTTTTGAATACAGTACCTGTGGGCGGTTCTAACTTGACTGTATTTGCGGGTTTACGCGAAGACCCGTTTTTCTTTGATGTGGAACAATTTTTCCGAGTTCGCGCCGCAGCTTTGGGAACAGGGCCGCGAACTGCTTTTAAACAACCGAATCAAGCGGTGGACTTTACTAAAGGTTACAACGTCAATACAATTGCCGTGCGGGTTCCAAAAGCGTTTTTGCAAGCAGGAACTGGGGCGAATACTTTTGATGTTTGGTCAACAGTTTCGATCCGGGATGGAGCTGGCGGTTTCAAACAATTCGAGCGTTTGGCGAGACCTGCAATTAATGAGGGTTTGATAGTTTCTCCCGCTTATCTGGAGGCATTTAATAATATTCCTCCGAGATCGGATTTGAGCGCTGCTGCTGCTCCCGTGCGGCAGGAAGCTGTTGCTACTCTGAATGCTGTGGATCTTTTGGACGGTCGGGATAATGTCGATCCAAATGCGATCGCCGGAGCTTTCTTACCGGATGTCATGCGGATCGATACCACAAAAACCAGCGGCTACGCTAGCGCTACAAATGCTCAAGGAAGCTTGATCGGAGGTCGTATGCTGATGGACGACGTTATTGATATCACTCTGGGAGCTTTGGTAGGTTCTCCGGTTGGCGATAACGTTTCATATAACGGAACTCCGGGAAATCCGGCTCAGGGACACAAACCTTTAGAACCGAATTTTCCTTATTTGGCTTTGCCTAATTAGTCATTAGTCATCTGTCATTAGTTATAGTTTAGTGATTAATGACAGATGGAAAATTATTTTTTTAACCGCAGATGAACGCTGATTAACGCGGATGTATGAAAACTAAAATTAAACCGGAAATAAAATCGGATTTTTTCTCGTGGTGGCTTCTGATAGCGGTTCCTTTAGTTGGGATGGTAGTAGTGAATTTACCTCCTAATTTGCGTTTTATTTCAGAAAAATTTTCTAATAACAAAAGTCCCGAAAATCTCGATATTAATTACCGCTATCATTTTTCGGAAAGTTTGAGAAATAATCCGAATCAAAAAGAAGCGATTAAGCAAGAGATTGCTTTTTACCAGCAGCGGCTAGCTGTTGATTCCCGCAGCGGTTTGAACCGGGCGGCGCTGGCGGGATCTTATTTAAAAATGGGTCGCGCAACAGGGGAGGGCGGTTGGTTTTTGTTGGCAGAACAAGCGGCTCAAAGGTCGATCGCCGATTTGCCTTTTGACAACAAAGGTGCGCTGTTAGTTTTAGCTCGAATTGCCGAGGCGAGACACGATTTTGCTACTGCTTTGCGCTTTGCTAAACAGGCGGGTTCTGACAATGAAGATGCGATCGCCCTTTCAGTTACATCTCACTTAGCGATGGGAAAAGTGAGCGAAGCAAATGCAGCCGCAGAAGCCTTAGTTAACCGGATTCCTAACTTGGGTTCTCTCACTTTGAGAGCTTTAGTGAGAGAGTCTCAGGGCAGAGATGCTGAGGTTGTGCAGGATTACCGCCAAGCAATGGCGGCGGAGGAACCGGGAGAAGTTGCTGGTTCCGCGCGGGCCCGATCGCTCTTGGGTCGATTTTACGCGCGTCGCGGGCAGTTTGTGCAGGCGAAAGCGCTGTTTTTGGAGGCGCTGCGGTTGGTGCCGCGATACCCGCTGGCGCTGATTTATTTGGCGGATTTGGAGACGCGGCAGGGCAATTATCGCGAGGCGGAAGGCTATTACAGCAAGGTTTCTGCCTATTCTGGCGGGGTTGCGACTGTGTTCGATCGCATTGTCGATCGCGGTATGGCAAGGGTGAAGGATTTGCAGGGAGATGCGATCGAATCCCGGCGACTTCGGGAAAAAGCAGAAGCAGGGCTGCGACAGGAACAGGTTTCTGGATCGGGCGGTTTTGGCCACCGCAGGGATTTGGCAAGTTTGCTGCTGGAAAAAGGTCGATCGCAGGATGTCACCGAAGCGCTGGCGTTAATGCAGGAGGAGGTGAAAATTCGGCGGGATGCGGTAACGCTGGATACTTTGGCTTGGGCGCTTTCGAGTGCTGGGGAATGGCAAAAGGCCGATCGAGTGATGGCCGAAATAATACGATCGGGGATTCGGGATGCGGGGATGTTTTACCGGGCTGGTGCGATCGCCCGGACTTTAGGTAAGGATACCGAATCTCGCGCTTATTTTCAAAAGTCCAAGGAAATTGACCCGACTTTTGACGATCGAGCTCGCCAAGCATTGGGCTTGGGAAGTTATGAATTTTGAGATTAACTAATAGCAGCCATTCTGCCAAGTTCGCCATTCCGTCAATCCGCCAGGGGTTTCAACCCCTGGCTAAAAGCTTAAGTCCTCTTGCATAGAACTGAAATGCAAAATTGTTGAATTTGATTAGCTATTCAGTCGGTTTCAACCGACTTTCGCTATGAGACGGGGATTTCAATCCCCGGCGGCCTTGCGGGTAAGCGCCCCGGAAAAATCACAACAAAAACAAATAATTCATCCGAAAATTACTAACAAAACAGGTATTTATGCAGTACAAACTTAACCGAATATCAAAATTATTCATCCTATTTTTCGTAACACTTTCATTCTCACTAACAACCTCAACCAGACCAGTTTACTCCCACTGGTCAGACTTATCCGTAGCAGAAATAGTAGTCAACGATTTGCAAATCGAAATAACATTAACTTTCCCAACCGGCTTAACAAACTTCGCCGACGACAATCGAGACAGCCAGCTACAACCTGGTGAAGTTCGCAGCCACCAAACACAGCTAGAAAAGTTTTTCAGCCAACAAATCCGCCTCACCAACAGTAGCAACATTCAAGGCTCCGTAGCAGTAACACCGCTAGACATAGCAGCTAAAACCGCCAGTGTTATCCAGCAGCCCAATACCCACAGCACCTTAATTTTAGAATACACCTGGCCCGCACCTTCTCAAGATAAAACCCCCCGTTTACCTGACTCAATTTCCATCTCCAAACCAGAGAAATTGCGTATTAATTACAATCTGTTTTTGCCCGAAGTTCCGACAGCTAGCTGCCAAGCTACGATTGTACAAGCCGGTGCTGTAAAAAGCTTTGTATTTACGCCACAAAACCGGGAGTTTTTGTTAGCAGGAAAGGAATCTATCTGGGATTCAGGTTGGAGTTTGCTGCTCGCAGTAGCGGGAGCATTTGCTTGGGGATGCGTGCACGCGATGTCGCCCGGACATGGAAAAACCATAGTCGGCGCTTATTTAGTGGGTTCGCGGGCTACTCCGGTACACGCTTTATTTCTCGCAGCGACGACTACAATTACTCACACTGCGGGCGTGTTTGCTGTGGGCGGAATGACTTTGTTTGCTTCTAACTTGATCGACCCGGAAAAATTAGATCCTTGGCTGAGTTTAATCTCTGGTTTATTAGTAGCCTTAATCGGGTTTAACTTACTCTTATCAAAAATTAAGACGAGGTTGGTAGTGAGGACGGAAGTTCTCAAAAAAATCAAAATTAAAATTTTTAATAAGGAAAACTGGTTTCTCAGGAATAAAGTCTTTACTGCGGAATGTGAAGAACCAGTAAATCTTTTGAGTAGAGGAAGTTGGGAGCGAGAATTTAAGCCGGTCAAACCCGATATATCTCACCACTACCACCATCACGGAGACGGCCGGATTCACTCGCATTTGCCGCCCGGTGCAGACGGTTCTGCTATTACTTGGAAAAGCTTATTGGCGTTGGGAATTTCCGGCGGTTTGTTGCCTTGTCCTTCCGCTTTGGTGATGCTGTTGAGTGCGTCGGCTTTGGGCAATGTTGGTTTGGGAATGACGCTCGTGGTAGCGTTTAGTTTGGGATTGGCTTTAGTGCTGAGTGCGATCGGATTGATTTTAGTTTATGCCAAACGTAGTTTTAATAAACTGCCAAAACAGATAACAGCAGTCAAATTTCTGCCTGCGATTAGTGCGATGTTTGTAATGTTTTTGGGGTTGGGAATTACCGGACAGGCAATGTTGAAAATATGGGCTGCAAATCAGTGGGTAATTGGCAATGGATAAGCATAAAATTAGGACTCTTTCTCCTAACTGCACACTTATTCGTAAGTGTGCAGTTAGATACCCGATTTCTTAAAGAAGCCGGGTATCTGGGTATTGTGTTTTTTAGCCGTTGCTCACTTATCAGGCCGCACTATGTTTATTAATAATTTCGGCTAAATCCGGTACTCCGTTTTCCACGTAAGTCTTAGCTGAGGGGCGGAGTTTGGCATAGGCGCCTTTAACCATCGATCTTGTGCTTTTCTCGACCCTTTTGTCACTTATCTGGAGCAATTCGTCTGCTACTTCACCTTTTCTTTGGGCTAGATATTCTACTGGGTTGCCATTGTTTACGGCTTCAGTCCACATCGGATCGAGTGCGATCGAGATTTCTGGCAGAAGTTGATCGACGACTTGGGCGCAATAGTCAGCCCGTATCCCCTTGACAGTAGAGTAGGCAGCTTTAAGAGCCAAACCACCCAATCCCGGCGCTGCTGCAACTTGTTTGTCTATCAACTTTACACAGTCATCAACAAAAGTTTCTCTGTTGTTTTCATTCAATAGAATATCGCTAAGTCCCATTTTCACTTTCCTTGATTTAATAGTCAATGTGCTTATTAGCTTTAAGCTCAATCTGACATCATATATCTATTTTGAGTCTTTACTCAAGGTTTCCCAAGTTTTTTAAGGTTTAAATGTGTCTATGACACAACCTAATGTTGAGATTTGTTTAGTATGTTATGGGAATTAATGTTCTATCTGCTACTAATTATTTGCCTACGGTTTGTAGTAAGGGCTTTAGTCCTTATTAGGTGATATTAATAATGAGGACTAAAGCCCTGACTACAAACTGATGAGTTGTGAACAGTCACATAAAAAAGAAAACAGCTCAAAAAAAATATTAGAAAGGCTCTGCCTAAGTCCGATCGCACTTGCACGTATGAGCTGGCACGTATCATTAGGATTGGACATTCGGCTTGATGCCCGCAGGTACTGCAACGATGGGAAGTTTCACGGTTTGAGCCGGACGCTCGCTCGATTGCAATACCAAATTTTTCGGTAATTTCGCGGAAGTGCTTAGTCCGGGAAATATTTGAAGCGATAAGGTTAAGCCGGCCGCTAATAATAGTTTTTCTAACATGGCACTGTCTCCCATACGTACGCCCTAGGGCATAATTCCTCTTACACCTACAACATATAAACATCCTCAGTCCCTTGGTGCGATCGCACGGGCATAGTTAAGTGACATCTATCACCACTGAGCAGGGGGTGATGGGAATAGGGGGTGTGGGGATGGGGGGTGATGGACACTATGGAAGTGGGGGAGAGTGGGAAATCTTTCATCGCACTTCTACCGTCAACATCCGTTGAACGTGTTAAATTCCTTACACTGGTTCGTTGGCAAACTTCCCTACAAATCAAGAATTGTCCTAGAGAAAGAAGCCGTTGAGTCTCTCTCAAAGGTAGAATTAGCGCGTAGAAGTTATTTGACACAGCGGAGGTACCGACAAGATGCTTGCATACATTCTGGCGTTGGCGGTCGGTCTAGGCAGCTTCAGTATTTACATGGCGGCATTCTTTTTTCCAGAAGTGCACCGCAAAAGTGATTTTACCTGGAGCGGGGTAGGGCTTTTTTATGCGTTAATTTTATGGGCTTGTGCGGGACGAATCACTGGTGCTCTCCTGCTTGGTCAAATGGCGGGTGTGGCGATGTTGGGCTGGTTTGCCTGGGAAACTCTGACTTTGCGCCGGCAGGTGACGCCCGTTGCTGAGCAAACGCCGATTCCTCAGTCGGCGAATTTGGCGGCAGCAGGCGTGCCGTTTGCTGGCTTGTTTGCCAAGAAAAAAGAACCAGCAGCAGCGGCGAAAAAACCTAAGTTTGTTCGATCGCCCAAACCGAAAACTGATGTGGTTCCAGCACCCACTCTGGATAAGGGCCAGGTAAAGCTAGAGGAACAGCCGGCGATTTCCCCCATAGCTGAAAGTATTGCTGAAAGTGCGATCGACGAGGCAACGGCAGAAAGTGCGATCGCCCCTGACTTGAAAATTCCCGACTCGAAACCACCTGCAATTGCAGAAATACCAGTGTTTTCAGTCGAAACTCCTGCTGCTGAGACTTCACAACCCCTAACAGAATCAGCAGCCAGCAGCTTCACTCCTCCACCTCTACCTCTAGAAATTTCAGAAATAGCCGTTGCACCAAGTGTGGAGCCAGCAGAGGCTCAGCCAGAACCTCCACAGCAGCCAGAAGCAGATGATTTTGACGAGGAAACAGAATGGAGGACAGCCGTTAAAGAGTCGCAGGCGGCAGCTGCAGCGGCGGCGGCCCCAACTCCTCCTACTCCTTCTAAACCAGCTAAAAAATCCGGCGGTTTCGGAAGTCTGTTCGGCAATTTCAAAAATAGTCTCGGCGGTATGTTAGGACTCGGTGCGGGTAAAAACAAGTCTGATGCAACTCCCCAGACGCCAAAACCTTCAGCGACTCCAGAATCGATCGTACCTGAATCTAAAATAACGGCAACTCCTGCACCGGGTATCGACCAAATTCTCGAATCCGAATTAGCCCAGGCGGCTGCGGAAGTGGCAGCCGAAAGTAGCAACACTGTTGTGGAAACAAGCCCAGGAGTGCCGTTTCCCAACGATGTTGAAGCAATGGCATTTTTGATGGCAACAGAAACCGCGAGTTCTGACAAAATAGGGGAAACTCCGATCGAAGATCGATCGTCCGCCCAAATCCAGACACCGCTGGCTGCGGTTGGTGAACCGGAAGCAGCAGCAGGCGTACTAGAAGCAGAAGCCCCTGCTGTATCTCTGGAAACCCAGACACCGCTGGCTGCGGTTGGTGAACCGGAAGCAGCAGCAGGCGTACCGGAAGCAGAAGCCCCTGCTGTATCGATAGAAATGACTGTGGTGGAAATGGCAGAGCCTGTAGAGATAGAAGTGCCGGGAGAACCTGGGTTGAGCGTGCAGGTGGAAACGGTTTCAGTATCCGTGATCTCGATAGAATCTACAGGTGAAGAACTCTCTTCTGAGGCAGAAAAAACTGAATTGAGTCCCCCGAATCACCCCGATCCGAATCTAGTCGAAACTGCTAAACCCGCCACTGAATCCAAGTCTGAGAAGGTATCCGGCGAAGATCAGCCGTCATCTTGAGGCAGAAAGTAAAAGGTAGAAACCAGAATTTTTTTTATTCTGCCTTCTGCCTTCTTACTTTTTACTTCTTACTTTTTTCTTCTGCCCTCTTCCTTCACGCTTGACTTCAGTCCTCAACATCGATCGGTTAAATCCGTTATATCGTTTCCGGTTGCATCGGAATAATAAAATCGAGTCAACAGTTAACACTCAACCATTTAGTTTGTAGACGCCCAGTCAACAGTTAACACTCAACAATCAACAATCACGGACGGTGCAACCGGAATAGATATTAAATCCTTTACACGGCGCGTTGCCGAACTTCCTTCTCCCTTAATATTATGAAAGCAATTATGGTCGTGGGAACAACCTCTCACGCAGGGAAATCTTTACTCGTGGCAGCTTTGTGTCGAATCTTTGCTCGGCGAGGCTGGCGGGTAACTCCGTTTAAAGGTCAGAATATGGCGCTGAATTCCTATGTCACAGCCGCCGGTGGAGAAATTGGTTACGCTCAAGCAGTGCAAGCTTGGGCTGCGCGCGTCGCACCTTTGGTAGAAATGAATCCGATTTTGCTCAAGCCACAAGGAGACATGACTTCTCAATTGATTGTCAAGGGCCGGGCGATCGCTAATGTGCGAGCATCTCAATATTATGAACAGTATTTCGATATCGGCTGGCAAGCTATTCGGGAATCTTTAGAATCTCTCTGCCAAGAATTTGACATGATTGTGTGTGAGGGAGCCGGCAGCCCTGCTGAGATTAATCTCAAACACCGCGATTTAACAAATATGCGGGTAGCTAAATATTTAAAGGCTCGAACTTTGCTAGTAGTTGATATCGATCGGGGCGGTGCTTTTGCTCACATCATCGGCACTTTGGAATTGCTCGATCCCGACGAACGAGCTTTAATTAAAGGATTCATTATTAATAAGTTCCGAGGACAAAAATCGATCTTAGATCCGGGCCTGACTTGGCTAGAAGAAAGGACGGGAATCCCGGTAGTAGGGGTGATTCCTTGGATAGACGAAGTGTTTCCCTCAGAAGATTCTCTCGATTTGCTCGATCGACGTTCTCCCAATTCTCAAACCGACATCAATATTTCGGTCATCCGCCTGCCCCGAATTTCGAATTTTACCGACTTTGACCCGTTAGAGTCGGAAACTAGCGTCAGCGTCAAATATGTCAGCCCAAAAGACCAGTTAGGCCATCCAGACGCCGTGATTTTACCAGGCTCTAAAACTACAATTTCCGATTTGCAGGTGCTGCGCCAAACAGGTATGGCAAAAGCTATTCAAAATTATTTAATAGCTGGCGGTACAGTCATGGGAGTTTGCGGCGGCTTTCAGATGCTCGGACAAAGTATCACCGATAAAGAAGGCATTGAGGGAGAAAAGGGAGAATTCCCAGGATTGGGATTGCTGCCTTTGAAAACTGCGATGGCACCGAACAAAATTGCGCGCCAACGAATCGTAACATCTAACTATCCTCAACCGGGTTTGCCAGTTTTCGGTTACGAAATTCATCAAGGAAAAACGCAAATCCTAGAGTCAGATTTGACTCAACCGTTATTTGACGATGCTAGTTTAGGCATTGTCAATACTTCTCAATCTATTTGGGGTACATACCTGCACGGCATCTTTGACAACGGAGCTTGGCGGCGAGCTTGGTTAAATCACTTGCGGCAGCAGCGGGGACTCCGCGCATTGCCTACAGGTATTCCTAATTACCGAGAACACCGAGAAGCTCTGTTAGACTCTCTAGCAGATACCGTGGAAAAGCACTTAGATATAAGGCATATTTTAGGTTAATTAGTTAACAGTTGACTGTCAACTGTTAACTGTTGACAGTTGATTATTGTTTGTTAGATTTGAGGTTCAAATTCAATGACAAAAGTTTGTTTTTTACCTGATAACGTGACAGTTGAAGCTGAACCGGGAGAGCTTTTATTAGATGTAGCCAAACGTGCAGGGGTTTCTATTCCTACTGGCTGCCTCATGGGTTCTTGTCACGCTTGCGAAGTAGAAATTGATGGCGGAGATACGATTTGTGCTTGTATTTCCGGCATCCCTTCGGGGAAAAAGCAAGTGACAATTAATCTGTATGTTGACCCGACTTGGTAATTTGTTAGTTGACGGTTGACGGTTGACCGTTGACTGACAACTGACAACTGACTAATTTTTTTGCCATTCTTGCTGTTTCTTGCGAGCAGATTGCAGCCATTTTTGGGATTCGGGATAAACAGTGGTTCCGGGTTTGACAGATTCTAATTGATTGATAATTTGTTGCAACTGGCTGAGGGAATAACCGGGATTTTGAGAATTCACATCTTTTTGCAAGTTTGCCAACAAGCTTTTAGCTTCTTGCAAGGCTTTGGCAGAATCTTTTTCTGCTTCCAGTCTAATCTGGGTAATTCCTAAATTTTTTTGATATTCAGCGAGTTTAGTTTGAGCGTCGAGATAACCAGGGTTATCGACAGAAATCAATTTTAGTCGGTTAATTCCTTCTTGCCACAATTCTGCTATTTGCTCCCACTGTGCGGCGGGATGGGGAGGTTTTTGGGAGGCGACGGCGGCGGAGAGAGCAAATTCTTTAGCAGCTTCAATTAAGTTGTCAGCCTGCAAAGAACCGGTGGCGACGCCACCCATTGCTTGAAAGTCTCTTTCTGCTGCTTTGAGTGTTTTTTTAGCCGTTTCTCCTGCGAGGGTTTCGGCGGGAATTTGATTGAGTTGATCGATCGCACTTTGCCAATTTACCGTCGCTTTTTGTCTATCCGCAGCAGTTTTGGCTTGCTGATACTCCTGTTTCGCGGCCTTTAGCGTTTGTTCGACTTGATTTAACTGAGTAAAAGCATTTTTTTGCTGGAAAATCTGAGCCTCCATCCGCCCGACATTTTTGCGGGCGGCTTCAAATTCATCGAGTGTAAACTGCCAACTGCAGCGGAAAAAAGAGCAGTACCTCTTTGGGTAATAGCCGAGAAACCAGACTGGTAAGGCGTCGAGGTGTTTTTGCGCCTCTTTTGCTTTAATTTCGCCCAAGTCAAAATCAGCGACAGCCGTAGCTTTATTAACCAGTTGATCGGATTGTTCCACAAGGGCGATCGCCTGCCGGTAATTGTTATCCATATTGATAAAACTCGGCAGCAACAATATCGGCATTGTTTTGGCTACGGGCCAGCGAATCATCGGAAAAGGTAGATTTAGCAGCCAAATTATCCCCGCCGCACTTCCCAGCAAACTCCCAGCAAAGATGATTTTACCGAACAATCCCGGCGGGCGGTTGGCTTTGACGGCTGTTTTGAGAGCTTGTTCGCTGAAGTTGGGAAATTCGTCTTTGAAGGTATCGCGGATTTCTTCTTTTGAGGCGAAAGTGCCGTTTTGCAAGCGTAATTTCTCCAACCGCTTGATTACCATCCGTCGGTAGACATCACCGGCTAGACTATCAGCCGCCGCGCACTTGTCAACTTCGGCCCGCAAAATTTCAAAAGCTCGATCGGTAAGACGCGCCATAAAACTCACCTATTCCCTTTTAATTATTTTACAGGTTCCCGTGTAAATAATTGTTAAAATATATAAAGCCCACATCAAATATCCGAATTAATTTCATGCCGACTGCTTTAATCACCGGTGCTTCTGGCGGAATTGGTGCAGCCTTTGCCGCCGAATTAGCCAAACGCCAGCACAATCTAATCTTGGTAGCTCGATCCGAAGACAAATTGCAACAGCTAGCTGCTACACTGCAACAGGAATTCAATATTTTAGTCGAAATTATCGTTCAAGATTTGACCGCACCAGGAGCCACAACTGCTGTATTTGATACGGTTGTTAAAAAAGGTTGGACGGTTGATTTGTTGGTAAATAATGCGGGTTTTGGCGATTACGGTGCTTTTGCCGATCGCCCGCTTGACAAACAAGTAGCCATGGTCCAACTAAATATTGTAGCATTAGTTGAACTATCGCACTTATTTTTGCAGGGAATGCGGCAGCGAAAAGCAGGAAGTATCATCAATGTTAGTTCGATCGCAGCTTTTCAACCGATGCCGTACTTGTCGATGTATGCAGCTACTAAAGCCTTTGTTTTGAGTTTCAGCGAGGCACTTTGGGCGGAAAACAAAGATTTAGGAATTCGCGTTTTGTGCCTTTGTCCAGGGCCGACCGAATCGGACTTTTTCGCAGTAGCTGAATTTCCTAAATCAATGGCATCCAGTAGCGGGCAAAAACTCGTTCCCGCAGCGGAAGTAGTGCGAGATGCTTTGAAAGCTTTAGACAAAAATGAGTCTAATGTTGTGACAGGGGGAATTCCCAATCAAATCATCGCCAATCTGCCTCGATTGATACCGCGAGAACTTTTGGTGAAGTCGGTAGAAAAGATGTTTCGGGCGAAAGAGGAATAATCGCGATCGTTGACAATATAAATAAACCCGCCCCCACCCAAGGACAAACATTAGATCGCCCCTAACCCAAATTTTACCAAAACAATCAAACATCCCGATAATTCTGTAGGGGCGGGTTTTACCAACCATCCCCAATTCCCAGCAACAATCTAGATAAACCCGCCCCCACCCAACGACAAACATTAGATCGCCCCTAACCCAAATTTTACCAAAAAGTCGATCGCACATTCGCGCCGCCAAAATCTCCGCTACCAAAATCCCCTACGCTACCCCACAAGTCCGCCGTTCGTTTCAACCCCCGTCTCATACCAAAAGTCCTCTAAAAGAGGACTGAAAAGCAAATTAAATAAACACTCAAATATTTGTCACCATAATCGATTATTTCTCACCATTATTCAGTCGGTTTCAACCGACTTTAGCTATGAGACAGGGGTTTCAACCCCTGGCGGAATCGCGGACAAACAAACGGCTCACTGGACAAACCATCGCGCCCACAGACAAACCATCGGGCCGACGAATAAACGATAAACCCCCGTGGTGTGGCAAATATTGTCGCCCAAATGCGAGAACCCCTACAAAAAACTTGGCATCGCCAGCCCCGAACCGATGAGTTTCACCGATAATAAATTAATGGATCGCACAATCCCAAATCCCAAATCGCAATGAAGTCAGAACGCGAACAAGCCTATCTCAACCTGATAAATCAACTGCTAACCTGTTCCAGCGGCGAAGAAGCGGAGGTATTGAAAACTCACCCGGAATTGCTGGATGATGGCTTAGTGGCGGCTATGCTAGAAGAGGCAGATTGTCTTAGAGAAAAAGGCGAACTAAATAATGCTAATTGGTTGATGAATTATGCCAGGATACTGCTTGGGATGAAGGACAACACCTCAGTGGCTGTCACCCGAAAAGCAGAAGCAGACAGACTGTTAGAACAAGGAATTCAGCAGTATGCAATCAGTCAATTTCGAGAAGCTTTGCATTCTTGGGAACAGGCATTAACTATTTATAGGGAAATCGGAGATCGCGCGGGAGAAGCTAATTACTTCGGCAATTTGGGCATTGCTTACCGTTGTCTAGGGCAATCCCACAGGGCGATCGAATTTCTCGAACAGTCTTTAAACATTTCACGGGAAATCGGAGATCGCGTGGGAGAAGCTCATTCCCTCGGCAATTTGGGCAATGCTCACCAATCCCTAGAGCAATACCACAGGGCGATCGAATTTCACCAACAGTCTTTAGACATTTCACGGGAAATCGAATATCGCGTGGGAGAGTCATTTTCTCTGAACAATTTGGGAAATACTTTCCTACAAACTCACCAACTTGCTGAAGCGGAAAAAGCACTTCGTGCCTCGATCGCAATTCATGAAACTATTCGTTCTGAATTAGTAAGTAATGACCACAAAGTCTCAATCTTTGAAACCCAAATATCTGCCTATCGCCTGCTGCAAAAAGTTTTAGTCACCCAAACTAGATTTGATGAAGCCTTAGAAATATCAGAAATGTCGCGCACCCGTGCCTTCGTCGAGTTATTGCGGCAAACCTTATTAACAACCCCCCCTCAGTCCCCCCCTTATCAAGGAAAGGAACAAGAGTTATCTCAATGCCTCCCTCTTAAGCCCCCCCTTAGCAAGGGGGAGCTGGGGGGGTTATCAAGATTTGAGGAAGAAGCAAACCTCTCAAAGCCCCCCCTTAGCAAGGGGGAGTTGGAGGGGTTATCAATTTCCCAAATCCAACAAATCGCCCGCGATAGAAACTCTACAATAGTTGAATATTCGATTATCTTTCATGACATTTACATCTGGGTAATCCAACCAAACGGCAACATCACCCATCGCGCCGCCAACCGCGAACCCCTCAACCAACAAAACCAAACCCTCAAACAAATCATCCTCAAAACCCGCGTCTCAATCGGCACCAATGAAACCGACGACGAAGGCAACAAAATTCACCTAGAATCCGAGTACAATCGAGACGAAACAGGCCGCTTTCCCCTATTGCAACTCCTCCATCAAATCCTGATCGAACCCATCTTAGACTTACTCCCCACCGATGCCAATTCCCCCATCATCTTTGTCCCCCACTACGACTTATTTTTAGTTCCTTTCGCCGCCTTGCAAGATAGCAACAACCGCTACCTAATAGAAAATCATACCATCCTCACCAGCCCATCCATCCAAGTATTAGAAATCACCTGGAAACATCAAAACCGAGTGCGAGGATTGAAACAAGCAGCCCTAATTGTCGGCGATCCAACCATCGCCGCCAAATTCAACGAAAACCCCTACAAACTCCGCCAAATTCCCAGGGCAAAAGAAGCCGCCGAAGCCATAGCCGCAACTTTAGGAACCGAAGCAATTAGCGGAGAAAATGCCACAAAAGTCGCCATTTTAGACAGGATGCTAAACACGCGCATCGTGCATTTATCCGCCCACGGACTCCTCGACGATTTCCAAGGTTCCGGCATTCCCGGCGCGATTATTTTAGCACCATCAGGAGACACCGACGACGGCGCGCTTAACGCCGCAGAAATCCAAGACTTAAAACTCGATTCCGAACTCGTAGTTTTAAGCGCGTGCAGCACCGGGGGCGGTAAAATCACCGGAGATGGAGTCATCGGATTGTCGCGCTGCTTCATGATCGCCGGAGTCCCCAGCATCATCGTTTCCCTCTGGAATATGGGAGCGATTTCAGCCAAATTACTAATGACTGAATTCTACCAAAATTTAGCACGGGGCGACAATCGAGCAGCAGCCTTGCGGTGTGCTATGCTAACCACAAAAGCTCGATTTCCGAGTCCCATAGCTTGGGCTGCATTTACCTTAATTGGCGAAACCGAAACTTTACTGCTGTCAACTGAAAAGAGTGATTTAAGGAGATTAGTAATGTCACTTCCCGATGATGCCACACCCGAAGAAATTGTGGCGGCTTTCACTAAGTTATTGAAAATATCCGAGCCGCAATTTGTCAAACAATTATCCGCAATAGATGTTGGTTCGACCGATAATATCAATATTATCGCTCAAACAATCAAAAAATGGTGCGAAACTCGGCTTCAAATTGAAGATAATTTAGAGAACGAAATTTATCAAATGGGTGCGGGCGGCGGTGATAGCGATGCACCTGAAGAAATCGTCAGGGAGTTTTACGAAACGCTGAAGGAAAATCAGATTCGACTGGGTTTGCCTCCGTCGTCTGCGCCACCTGCACCGCCAACAAATAATCCACAAACACCTTCCTAGGATAGAAACCATAAAAATCTTGTAGGCTGGGCATCTTGCCCGCCCCAAATATCTGATAGAAATACTCGAAAACATATCAAAAACTTGATTATGAGCCAAGAATGGCAAATTAAAAATCCCAGCATTAGCCTCTATCCTTTCCACCTGCGGGATGATAGGGACGAAGGCTATAAGCAAGTAGCAAAAAATGCCCAAATTTTGTGGGAAAATCTGGCAGATAATGTCGGCAAAGAATTTAACATCAACGAACTCAAATCCCTCAGAGACAAGCTAATTTGCTACAAAAACGGCGTCTATTATCCAGACGGCGAAGAGGAAAATCTGACTCCGGAAAAATTGCTGATTCCCGATGGAAAAACTTTGAAGTTCCAGCCAATTACTCAGCCAGATAACCAGAAACTTGATGGTTCTATCAATGCTCTGCGAGTTCAGGATACTTACATCGCAGACTTGACATTTTGCTATAAAGATGTCACAATTAAAGTAGCTGACTTAACTCGATTAAATCCCGAAGGTTGCTTGTTGCCAAAGGCAATTCAACCGTCTCTGGGACAGACATTATTATTCTACGCCGCACCAGCAGTTTATGATACTTACCGGAAACTAGCTGACGAATCTGTTAAAGCTTTTGTACAGGATAAACAGCCAGCATCAGTAGAGTTTCGCGCGGAAGGAAAGTTATTCGGGAGTCCGATTTTTGAGTATGACAGCCGCGAAGATGATCCGCGTCAGCGGTGTCACTTTCTAGTATGGTTGCAAGAAAATCCCCGAACTTTGGAATTCGCAACCTCGACGTTTAACTTTTACTTGATGAATCTGCTGTGTTCTCGCGCTAAAATTGTATTTGTGTATGGCGAAGCTCGGAAAAAGTATCGCAAAGCACAGCAAATAGTGGGCGAGTTAGAAAAGAAGCTGCCCGAATTACGTGCAATAGAAAGCGAACAAAATCGACAAGTTAAGTTGCAGAAGTTAAAGGAGTTGCTGGCTGAAGTTCACACTAAAATGTTGGCTTTTGCTCAGCAGATGCGATCTTTACAAGAAGACAGAAATACCATTGATACTAATGCTGAAAATTATGGTAAGGAGTTTACAAGAATTAGAGGTTTGTGCATCCCAGGCGACAATCTGGATTTTTGGCAGAGGTTTCTAGATTTAGCTGAGGATAAGTATCAGCGGCAAATTGAAATAGATTTAAACTACTTGATTGCTAGTCAAAATTTGTTCCAGCAGTCGATATCCACTGTGCGGGGGATGGTGGAAATCGAACAGGTGGAATTGGACAGGGAACAGATGGAATTATACAAGAAACAGGAAGACAGGGAGAAAAAGGGCGATCGCCAACTGGAGAATATCATCTTTTTTGTCGGAACTGCGATCGGCGGCGGACAAATCTTTTCCGCCGCCTATCCTCTACTCAAGGATACACGGATTCAATGGCAACCGAATTTTTCTCTACCGCTGCATCCCTTTTTTGCGACAATTATCTTTAGTCTGCTGTTTGGCTTACTATTTGGCTTGTTAACTCTGGGTATCGCCGTGTTGGTAAGGAAAACTTTTCTCCGATAATTTGGATTTAGGACTTAGGCATAAAACCAAAGAAACCGGGTTTTTCGGGGTTTTTGGGTGGTATAACTCATAGGTTGCAGCATTTTTAAGAACAGGCAAGATGCCTGTTCCACAAAGAGTCAACTTTTTGTGGGGAGTAGGGGTTGGGCATCTTCGCCTCAGCATTCTTAAGAACAGGCAAGATGCCTGTTCCACAAAGAGTCAATTTTTTGTGGGGAGTAGGGGTTGGGCCGAAGATTCCGCCCATAAATTACAAATATCGAGTTAACTGGACTCGATAGCGTTCCTTCTTAGTAACAGCAACTTCCCCAATTTCCAATCTTCCCTTGCCGGTAACAGCAATTAAATCTCCCGACTTGACATTATAACTAGCTTGAGTAACGTCTTTCCAGTTAACTCGCACGTCGCCGCTGTCAATTAAATCGGCCATTTTGCTGCGAGACATTGCGAATCCCGCCGAGGCGACAGCATCCAATCTCATGGATGCTTCAACGGTTGTCATTTCTTTCTTTTTGGGTTCTCTAATTTTTAGTTCGCTCAACTCAATGCGCCGCGTTTGTACAGGAACCGATCGCACTTGCTGCAAACTCATCTCCAAATACTCTACCATCTCCGGCATGACAATGGCTTGCGCGCCGCGTTCTCCCAAAACAATCACATCGCCCGTTTTCTCGCGGACAATTCCCGTACCCAACATCGCCCCCAAAAAGTCGCGGTGAGAAGCTGTATCGAACAAGAAATTGCCAGCAATTTCTACTGCCGCAACGTTAACGCTAGCAGAGTCGATGGGGATATCCGATCGCGCGATCGCAATTCTTTGTCTTTCAGCTTGCGGGTAGCCGCCCCAAGCCACTAATTCCACATCAGTTAAGCGCTTAAATACAGTCAGAGTGTCCGCCAATTCTGGCGGCGACAGAAAATCAGTCAGAGTAACTTCCCAAGTTTTAATTGCTTGTTCCGCTTGGTCGATCGCCCGTGCCACACATTCGCGGTTTTCAATGCCTTTTAACAGTTCTTCTCTTGGTAACATCAGTTAATGCTAGATTCTAATTTGAAATTGCCAAAGCTTGCTGTAACTAAAAAGTCTACTTTTTTAACAGTCGCACTAACTTAATTATAGTCTAAAATCATCAAATAACGATCTTAGGATTTTAGTTGCTGGTAAAGCTGATATGATGAGCACGATTATTGTACCAAATGTATGAAGTCTTCGAGTTAAAGTTTTTGCAGGAGATGGATCGAGTATGACAGCAAAATTGTCCACCCAACTACTTATTCTTCTTCACCCGCAAATACAGCTCTTCCATCGCCTCAATAAACGAACCATCCTTGTGCCAAAACTGTGGAAAATCTCCCTGTTTCTTCACCACGATCGCACTTACCCCACTTTGCGCTGCCACCTCAATCGTCTGCGGCAATCGCTTCGCACCATGCCAAAACTCTTTCAGGCTGACCGTTTGCGCCTCACTGGCGATCGCCCGCGTGTAATAGGAATCCACCGCCACAGGGGCCGCTGCATCCGCCGTTAACTCGGCAGAAAGCGCCATTCCCAAAGGCGTTTTTGCCAATTCGCGGTGCAGCACTTCCTTAGAAAGCCCCCGTAATTCAAACAGTAAAAATGGATCTTTGTCCAATTCTGCCGCCACCAAATAATAAACTCCGGCAATATGTTTGCAGGGATTGCTATAGTCTGGGCAAGAGCAAGTGGTTTTAAAGTCCTCGCGGCTGCTGGGTAAAAGGTGCAATCCGAGGGGTGCAAAAGCCTTTTCAATATTGTCGGGCATTTCGTTGAGAAGCAGCCGAGAAATGAAGCTGGCTTTTGATGCCATTTGGGCGATCGCCACTTTCCACTTTTCCTGACTAATTGGCTCAAACTCAATTTGAGTTATGTACAGAGGCTCCTTATAAACCCCAAAATAAGGATTAACCGAGCCTCTCACCTGTGCCATCACTAACCCATCATTCATGCCAAAGCTTTTTACCTTGCCGTTTCGTGCATAGGCACGTCCCCGCCCGAGTCGCCCAGAATCAGTAAATCTTTCTAACGCATCGATAAATTTATTGCCCCACCAAGTCCGAGTAAATTGTGGCATATTTTTGGGTTTCTCCTAATCTAAAACTGCATTTTTATTGAGCCTAATTAATTTCTTAAATGCCTCATTATCCAACTCAGTCAACCACGACTCATCCGCACCAATAATTGACCCTGCCAATTTCTTTTTGTCCTCAATCATTTGGTCAATCTTTTCTTCCAAAGTGCCAATTGCCACAAACTTATGCACAAACACATTTTTTTGCTGTCCGATCCGAAACGCCCGATCCGTCGCCTGATCTTCCACTGCCGGATTCCACCAGCGATCGAAATGGAACACGTGATTGGCTTTTGTCAGCGTAATTCCCACGCCGCCCGCCTTCAGTGACAGAATAAATACCGAAGGTTCAGACTCTGGATCTTGAAACTCTGAAATCATCCGTTCCCGTTTTTCGCGACTGGTTCCCCCGTGGATGTAGTAAGTGTTGTAATGTAGCGTTTGTTTAATATATTTTTCCAACGCGCTTCCCAGTTCTGTAAACTGCGTAAATACCAATAAACTTTCGCCTTCTGCTTTGACTTCCTCAATCATCTCGAGCAGCCGTTCCAGTTTGTGCGATCGCTCTGGTGTAAACTCACTTTCATCTTGCAAAAACTGGCGCGGATGGTTGCAAATTTGCTTCAGCTTCAGCAGTGTCGCCAAAATCATCCCCTTGCGCTTCATCCCTTCCGCCGCGTCAATTTCTTGTTCTACCTCTTTCACAATCGCTTCATAAAGCGAAGCTTGCTCGCGGGTGAGATTGCAGTAGAGTTTTTGCTCAACTTTGTCGGGGAGATCCTGAATAATCGACTTATCGGTTTTCAGGCGCCGGAGAATAAAGGGTTCCACTAATTTTTTGAGCGCTGCCGATTGCGTGCGACTCCCATTTTTTTGAATCGGGATCTCAAACAACTTCCGAAACTGTGCCTCTTTGCCCAGATAGCCCGGATTGAGGAAATTAAAAATTGACCATAAATCCAGCAATCGATTTTCCACGGGTGTTCCAGTCAATGCTAGTCGATGGGTAGCGGGTAACTTTAAAATCGCCTTGGTTTGCGCCGCTTTCGGATTTTTAATATTCTGCGCTTCATCAATTACCACGCGATGCCACGCTACGCTGCTCAACAGCTTCTCATCTTTTCGCACCAAGGTAAAGGAAGTAATCAACATATCGCAACCTTGGACGGCGGCTTTGAATTCCTTGGCATCTTGCAAGCGCCCAGGGCCGTGGTGTATGAGCGATCGCAATTCTGGAGCAAACTTTTCCATTTCCTTTTGCCAGTTACCAACTACGGAAGTGGGCGCAATTAGCAGCGTGGGTAGAACCGAAGGTGCGATCGCTTTTTCTGTCTTTTTTTCTATCTCTTTTGTAGTATATAAAACTTCCCGCTCTTGCAATAATCGAGCAATTACCTGCGCCGATTTACCCAAACCCATATCATCGGCAAGACAGCCATTTAATCCCAAACTTTCCAAATAACTCAACCAAGAAACGCCGCGCTTTTGGTAATCTCGTAACTTGCCCTCAAACTTTGCTGGATCTGCAATTAACTCTAACCGACTCTTATCGTGCAGCTTCTCCAACATATCCGATAAAGTGCGATCGCGCTCAACCTCCAACTGTTCGCTCGCTTCTCCTTCTGCCGTCAACTTCATAAAGTCAATCAGGCTTAAATCGGGGTTTTCTTGGCGATGTTTTTTCCAAAACTCCAACATCTCCTGCATCTTGTCTTTGTCCAGTTCCATCCATTGTCCTCGGAACTGCACCAGCGGTGTTTTGCTATTTACTAACGCCTGCCATTCTTGTTCGCTAACCCGTTCACCCCCGATCGCCAATTCATATTGATATTCCACCAAGGAATCCGCCGAAAACAATCCTTTGCCCTTGATTCCAGCGCTCTTGCTGCCCTTCCCTTTGACTTGCAGGCGAATCTTTGCCCGTTGTCGTCCCTTCGGCGTCCACCAAGCGGGGACAATCACTTTGTATCCGGCATCTTCTAATACCCAAGCGGACTCGCTGAGAAAGGTGAAAGCATCATCTAAGCTGAGGGTAATGTTAACGGGTTTGTCGGTTTCTAGCCCTTGCCAAAGTTGGGGATAAATGCGGGCAGCGTAGCCGAGATTTGTCAGCAAATGTTGCTCAAAGTTGTCTCCGAATTGTGTTTGCAACTGTTTTTGTTGAGTCGATCGCGATCGCCAATAATCCTGCAACGGCATCCGCAGAGATGGGTCTTTTTTCGCAGCCGCCTGAAACTCTAAAACCCAAGGCTGTTCGGGGTTTTCGGGGGATTGTAGTTGAAAGCAGAGGGAGAATGAATCAGCAGATTGATTGCGCGTAATGCGATCGCGCCAGGTTTGCCATTGCCGGTATTGTTCAAGGCTTACTCGCGCGATTTTTCGTGTTTGGTTGAGGCAGATTTGGAGTAAAGAATCCGCAATCTTATTTTCAAACGATGCTGGGATGGGGGTTTGAGTGACAATTTCCGCGATCGCACACTCGGAAAAATGCCGCAGCAACCGTTCGCGATCGTAGAACTTTGGTGTATCTTGTAGCTGGATCTTCCGAAAACCTGACACACAAACTAAAGGCATCCATTCAACATAGCGTTGTAAATCATTTTCGTACTGTGTTGAAACAATTTCCCATCCCGGATAAATCTCAAAGCTGGGTGCAATTTTGGCAGGTGTTTTTGGAGTTTTTGCAGTTGTTTTGGTTTTTGTCTCGCCCGCTTTCTTACGCCCGCGCGTGGCTTTCTCAGCGGGTTCGGATGTTTCGATGGGTACGATCGCGATCGGAGCAGTTTCTCGATAGCGCAACGCCGGAATATAATGATCTTTCAGAACAATTTGCTTAAAACTTTGGGTGTAGTGATACCAAAATAGCAAGTCTGAACCAAACTGAACTTCTGTTAAATCGTAGAGAGCAAAAAAATGCAGATCGTTCAATACTTTAGTCAAAGTGTGGGTGGCGATGGACACACAATCAACTTCCCAATACTTCAACTCAAATGTTTCGGGTAACTCTGTCTCTAAATATCGCGCTAGTTCTAAAGATGGCAACGGCTGGTTGTCGGCAGTGGGCAGTAAAAAATACCGAGGGACGATCGCGTATTCTAGCCCCATCGCACTTGTATTGCTGACTGGTGGCAGTTGAATCCCAGCTTCTTTCGTTAGAAAATCTCTTAACTGTGCCGTCTCCAATTGTCGGGGATGAACCTTAGCAGGCTGTTTTTTCTTTTCAGTGGTTTCAACCCAAAGACAAAAAGTTCCACCTTGAACAAAACTCTCTTCTGTTTGAGGAATCCAAGTCCCGTGGAGGATTTTCATAGGTCATACCAAACGCAACCTTTGGCAGCCTATCATATCATGAATGAGTGGGAAAAGATAAGAAGGCGGTTGAAAGCAGGTTTATATAAACCATGTCTGCTGGATGCCGAATAACGTAATTTTACCCCAGTTGTCCTCTTTAACCACCCTCTGCGGGTTTTGACTTGATAGATGCGGTTTCAACCGCCGAGTCTTCTTACAAATTTAGAAAATAGCAGTTAAATCCAACACAAAACCGGGTAGTACATCTTCACCGGACAAAGTTGCAGGTTCATCTAAAATTTCTACTTCTCTACCTTGACGGGAGATTTCTACTTTTCTATTTTTGCGATCGAGCAACCATCCCAACTTCGCTCCATTTTTCACGTACACTTTCATTTTAGCCCGCAATTTTTCTAGGGAGTCGGTGGTCGATTCCCTACGGGATAGCTTCGCTTCACGCAATTCCACCACAAAATCGAGACAAATCGGCGCAAATTTCTTTTTTTATTCCGCAGTTAAACCATCCCACCTATCGCGCCGAATCCAAGCAGCATTGGGAGAAATATCTGAACCGTCGGGCCGTTTAAATCCAGTTGAAGAGTCAAAAGCAATTCCCAAATGTTTATTTTTACGGCTCCAACCTTCGACTTGAAAACTTAGCTCCGCATTCCGTCTGCCTGTATCGCTACTCGCAGGCGGCATAATAATTAATTCTCCCGTTGCAGTCCGCTCAAATCTTAAATCCCGGTTGTCTATACACAACTGAAAAAACTGCTCGTCTGTTAATTCGAGCGTTAATTCTAGGGGAGAATGTAGGGGGATAGTTTGTGATTCCATAACTGCCTCCAAATATTACACGAGTTGAATGTCAACAGTCAACAGTCAACAGTCAACTGTTAACAAACAAATAACTAAGTCTCTGTATAACCTTGGATATTTTCCGGTTCAAACCGCTGCAAAATCTTCGCAGCTTTCCCAGTCAAATCATCAGTACCCTTAACCGCAATCAAAAATTTACCCGCATTCAAACGGTTGCGGTAGGGCAAAGCATCGCCGCTACCAAAAGCCATACCGCCCGCGCCTCCAACAAACACACTGCCCATCGCAGCGGCGATCGCACCGAGTAAGCCACCGATTGCGTGATCGCCAATTTCGCCCGCCCAGGCGAAAGTCTTCAACTCAGTCATCAGACTGAAAGTAACGCCAGCAATAAAGCCAAAGGGAATCAGCCAAATAGCCATGAGTTTAGCTTGTTTCTTCGCTTGCTGGTTGGGGTCGATCAAGCCAAATTCATCAGCAGTTTTGTAGCCGCGACCCAAAATGCTCACTTGCTTCATAGGCAAGCCTTCTTTTTCCAGAGCACAGTAGGCAGCTTCGGCTTGAATTCGATCGGGCAGTACGGCGATAAGATAATTCATTAGAAAACAATTCCTGATAGTTAGGCTTGAATAGCCAAAGTCTATTATAGCCAGAAAAGACATACTAGCTAAGCACTTGGGGGATTTTAACGCGGTCAGAGAGTCCGATCGCCCGCAAAGCTAAAATATTTCACGCAAAAAACGGCCGACCTTGACCGAATACAGATACAATTCAAACTGCACAAAGGCAAGCTTGAGCTGAGCTGTTAGATACTGCTGTAAGTCATAAGTCTCAACTTTGAGCTCGCCAACGCTCGGTCTATTTTTACTATTGCACTCAATTGCTTGCTATGCCTAAAGTTCTAGTATCCGATCCGATCGACCAAGCCGGAATTGACATCCTCTCCCAAGTCGCGCAAGTTGACGTAAACACAGGACTCTCAGCCGAACAACTGGTAAAAATTATTCCAGATTACGACGCTTTGATGATCCGTTCTGGCACCCAAGTTACCAAAGAAATCATTGAAGCGGGGAATTCACTTAAAATTATCGGCAGAGCCGGCGTCGGCGTAGATAATGTCGATGTACCAGCCGCTACCCGCAAAGGAATTGTAGTCGTCAATTCCCCCGAAGGCAACACGATCGCCGCCGCCGAACACGCGATCGCCATGATGCTCTCCATGTCCCGCCACATCCCGGAAGCCAACGCATCCGTCAAAGGTGGTAAATGGGAACGCAACCGCTTTATCGGCGTAGAAGTTTACAAAAAAACCCTCGGCATCGTCGGTTTGGGCAAAATCGGCTCTCACCTCGCGGCCGCAGCAAAAGCAATGGGCATGAAACTGCTGGCCTACGACCCCTTCATTTCCACCGAAAGAGCCGACCAGTTGGGCTGCCGCTTGGTAGAACTCGAACTGCTGATGCGGGAATCCGACTACATCACCCTACACATCCCCAAAACGCCGGAAACCCTGCACTTAATTAACGCTGAAGTGCTGTCGAAAATGAAGCCCACGGCCCGCATCATAAACTGCGCCAGAGGCGGCATCATCGACGAAGCAGCCCTCGCAGAAGCCATCAAAGAAGGCAAGATCGCCGGCGCAGCTTTGGACGTTTACGAACACGAACCCCTCGAAGCCGATTCCCCGCTGCGGAATGTCGGCCAGAATATCGTGCTGACGCCCCACTTGGGAGCATCCACAGCGGAAGCTCAGGTAAATGTGGCGATCGACGTTGCTGAACAAATTCGCGACGTGCTGTTGGGATTGCCGGCGCGATCGGCTGTCAACATACCCGGCATTTTCCCAGACTCGATCGAAAAACTCAAACCCTACCTGCAACTCGCCGAAACCCTCGGCAACCTCGTCAGCCAGCTAGCCGGAGGCCGAGTCGATTACCTCAACGTCCAACTGCAAGGCGAATTGGCCAACAACCAAAGCCAGCCCGTAGTCGTTGCCGCCCTCAAAGGCCTGCTCTCCCAAGCCCTGCGAGAGCGCGTTAACTACGTCAACGCCAGCATAGAAGCCAAAGAACGCGGAATTCGCGTCGTCGAAACCAGAGACGCCTCGATTCGCGACTACACAGGCTCCCTGCACCTCTCGGCCAAGGGAACCCTCGGCGAACACACCGTGACAGGTGCAGTGCTCGGCGAAAGCGAAATTCGGATTACCAGCGTTGACGATTTCCCGGTCAACGTTTCCCCCACTCACCATATGCTGTTTACCCTGCACCGCGATATGCCGGGGATTATTGGCAAAATTGGTTCCCAATTGGGCAGTTTTAATGTCAATATTGCCAGTATGCAGGTAGGCCGTAAAATCGTGCGAGGCGATGCGGTGATGGTTTTGAGCCTCGATGACCCTCTACCAGAGGGGATACTGGCGGAGATCCTAAAAGTTCCGGGAATTCGGGATGCTTACACGGTAAATCTTTGACGGATTTAGAAGTTTAGATTTTGGATGCCAGGACTGATAATTGGTAATGGGTAATTGGTCATTGGTCATTGGCCTGAAAGCGGGAATTTTTCTATTAGCCAATCCTCATTCCTCACTCCCCAGTTCCCAGTCTCCAGTTCCCCTGGGCCAATCTAAAATCTAAAATCTAAAATCTAAAATCGTTATGGCACATAGCTGGTGGGAAATTAGAATTCTTTGCGATCCGGCGCTGGAAGATATCATCTTTTGGCGTCTGGAACGATTTAACTGTCGGGGAACTGCTACTGAGCTCAAAAGCAATTCCTGCCTGATGTCGGCTTATTTGCCCGAAGAACAGGCAGGATTGCTGGATTTGGCCGCTCTGTCTCTGTGGCTGCGCCAAGATGCTCTGTGTGCAGGTTTGCCCCTACCTGCGATGCAGTGGGATTTGATTGAAGACGAAGACTGGGGCAGCACTTGGAAGGAGCACTGGCAGCCTCAAGAAGTGGGCGATCGCTTTTTAATTAATCCGGCCTGGCTGCCCTTACCGACTGATACCGATCGCGTCATTTTGCGTTTAGATCCGGGTGTGGCTTTCGGTACAGGTGCTCACGCCACTACTCAACTTTGTCTGGAGTCGCTGGAAATGCGCCTCGGTTTTGATGACAAAGAGTGCATCGTTGCTGATATTGGCTGCGGATCGGGTATTTTGTCGATCGGCGCCGTCTTGTTGGGCGCTACAAAAGTTTATGCTTTGGATACCGATCCTTTGGCAGTGCGATCGACCATTAGCAACAGACTACTCAACCGCGTTAATTCTCAGCAGTTGGTTGCAGAGCTCGGAAGTATCGATCGCTTGAAGGAAATGGTCGATGAGCCGATCGACGGTTTGATCTGTAACATTTTAGCAGAAGTAATCATTGATTTAATCCCGCAGTTCACTGCAATTAGCAAACCCACTACTTGGGCAGTGCTCAGCGGCATTTTGCTCGAACAAGCTAAGCCAATTGCCGACACTCTCGAACAGCACGGCTGGATTGTGGCTACTCTGTGGAAGCGCCAAGATTGGTGCTGTTTTAATATTCGGCGTAGTTAACAATATGGTAATTGCTAATTCCTAATTGCTAATTGGTAATTTTGAGTTCATATTTCATCTTTGGGAAGTGAACTTAAATAAATATCGAACCTGAAAAAAAACCGCGCCAGCCCAGTAAAAAGCATTGACCAAAATCAACAATCCTTTACCAGCATAAGAATTAACAAAACCAAAAACGCGGTAAGTTGACAGCAGCACTAACAACATTTCAACCACAGAAACAATTGACCCGTAGTGCTTCCGATCCCAATAAGAAAATGGACTGATAAAACGGTAATTGCTGAACGGAAAAAAGTGTCGGTGAGCGTCGTCATTATGGACCGGCAAATCTCCCAGAGAGTGCAGTATCATGCTAATAAACAGAATTTGCACACTTTGCCAGCCAAAGTAATAAGCAATTAGCAAACCAATAACCGCAAGGGGAATTGAATGAAACAGAGCCACAATATTTTGTACAAAAGGCTCATAATATGCTTTTGACCAAATTGTAGCTGCGGGCAAGCGAGCAATGTATTTCGCCCAAAAGTAAAATAAAAATATTGGAATATCCGGCAAAACTCCGCCGATCGCAATAATGAGATTAGCTTGCGGCAGTTGCGGTTTTCCGAGAATTGCCAGATTGATAATAGCGTGGCTGGGAGTTTTCATAAGTAGGGTGCGTCAACTAGGATTATCTTATTCATAATTAATCAGATATTAGCTGACGCACCCTACGTGTGAGATAATTGGCTCGTGCTACAAGAAAGGTTGCACTCGATCGATCAACTGCGCCGCTTGCATCACTCCCTCAATGCGATCGACCTCAGCGCCATTTTTGAACAACACCAAAGTCGGCAAAGCATAAATGTGATGCTGCGACGCCAACTGTTCGTACTTATCCGTGTCAATTTTGACAACCATCAGCTTGTCTTTCATTTGACCACTCACTTGCTCCAAAATCGGTGCCATCATCTGACAAGGCCCGCACCAAGTAGCGTAAAAATCTACCAACACCGGCAACTCAGAGCCGGATAGTAACTCTTCAAAACTGCTGAACTGTTTTTGAACTGCCATAAGACAAAATAATTTTTTGGGTTCTGGCTCGATTTTAGTGCAAAATTCTCTGGTAGATTGCGAGGATACAATTATGGAACTATTACCAGAGACTTTTCAGAGATTGCGGGGTCAAGTTGCTGTCGTGACCGGTGCGTCGCGGGGAATCGGCCGCGCCGTTGCTTTAACACTAGCAGCAGAGGGCGCTAAAGTCGCCGTCAACTATGCGAGTTCGAGTGCTGCTGCTGATGAGGTGGTAGCAGAAATAGTCGCTGCTGGAGGAGAAGCTGTGGCGCTTCCAGCAGATGTCTCGAAAACTGACCAAGTAGATTTACTCACCAGTAATGTCATGGAAAAATGGGGACGAATTGACATTTTGGTGAACAATGCCGGCATTACTCGCGATACTTTGCTGCTGCGGATGAAGTTGGAAGATTGGCAAGCGGTAATTGATTTGAATTTAACTGGCGTGTTTTTGTGTGCGAAAGCTGCGAGTAAAATCATGTTGAAGCAGCGAAGCGGCCGAATTATTAATATTGCTTCGGTTGCTGGGCAAATGGGCAATCCCGGACAAGCTAATTACAGTGCGGCAAAGGCTGGGGTAATTGGGTTTACTAAAACTGTGGCGAAAGAGTTGGCGACTCGCGGGATTACTGTGAATGCGGTTGCACCGGGTTTTATCACTACAGATATGACTAAGGATGTCAAGTCTGATGAGATTTTGAAGTATATTCCGCTGGGGAGATACGGGGAAGTTGAGGAAGTTGCTGGGATGGTGAAGTTTTTGGCTGCCGATGCGGCGGCGGCTTATATAACGGGGCAGGTTTTTAATGTGGATGGGGGGATGGTGATGGCTTAGGATTTCGGGATTTTTTTAACCGCAGATGCACGCGGATTAACGCGGATATTTGCGGTTAATAATTACTTTAAGGCGGCGCACAAGTGACTGAGGATTTTTTTGTATTTTGCAATCCGTTGAAAATCTGCTTCTGTCGGATTGGCGATGCGACGAATATCGAGGTTATGAGTAACATCAGCGATTTTAACTCGCAGTGCGATCGGGTTGGCAATCACACGTTCTAAATAAGCTGCATAAGCTTCTCCTTCTATTTTGGTAATCGCCTCGATCGCCGATACGATAACTTCAGGAAAACCTTCGCTTCTAAGTTGCTCAAGTGTCAGTTCAGAATCTTCGACCGCATCGTGGAGAACCGCTACCATTTTTTGCTCTAGAGAATTTACATTTTCCATCACAAATAGCGGATGATCGAGATAGGGATTGCCTGCTTTATCAACCTGCCCCTCATGAGCTTTTGCTGCGATCGCGATCGCCCGTTGTAGTAATAATTCGTACTCTGAATTCGTGTTTGACAACATAGTACAGAAGTTCTCTATTAAAGTTTCACTCCCCTGGCGGCGAAAAGCTCGTGTGTGGTTTGTGATTTTAAATATTCCTGCAACAATTTCCAAGCCATTTGAGTACCATCACCTGCGTTGACTTTTTCAAAGTCTACATCTTTTCTCAAAACTACCAAACCGACACCTTCTTTGATTTCTATTTTATCACCATCGCTAACTATCGCCAAAAAAAGGTGATTTTTTTGTAAGATATTTCTATCATTTTGGGTCTTTTGGTGAGTAAAAGTTGCGATAAATTCCATTGTGTAATCATCGATCGTGAGGCAAGTTTCTTCCTCCATTTCTCGCACTGCTGCCTGCTGTGGAATTTCTCCAATGTCCACGCCACCACCAAAAGTAGAAAGCATTCCTTGACTGGCAATACCTGGAATATTATCTCGCAGTTGTGCCCCTATTTGACCGTTGGGGAGCATTACAAAAATGCGAACTATTGACTTGGGAATATTCATATTATTGAGGAAATAACTAAACTAACAAAAGTTGCTCTATAGTTGTCTGATTTGACTACAAATTTTTTTAATCCAATTGTACACCGCAGCATACAAATCATGCAAAATTTTGACAGAACTTTTCCAAATAGATTTTTCTTTGACCTCTGAAATCTCCTCGATTTCCACGGGCAGCGGCGGCATCCCGACTACTTCATAGAGCGGATATTCGCCGCTTTTTCCCGGAATTTCAACTAATATGCACCGATTGACGATCGCCAATTCCTTCACTTCCTGATAAGTCTCTTCGGAAATCAATAAACTCGTTCCCACTTGCTTGTTAGCAGCTTCGATCCGGCTGGCTAAATTCACTGCATCTCCGATCGCAGTCACTGTCTGATTTTTCAACGCCCCCAAATTCCCCACAACCACCCAGCCGCAGTGAATCCCAATCCCAATCCGCAATCGGTGACGGTATAAGTTTTCAAAATAGGGATTGAGTTTCTCTAGTTCCTCCAGCATTTCCACCCCAGCCCTCACCGCTTGTTCGGCCGCCTTCTCAGGATTTTCCAACCCAAACAGCGCCATTAAACCGTCACCCATATAATTATTAATCATCCCGCCATTCCGGTTGATCGCAAAACCCATTTTTTGGAAATAGCGATTTAAAACATAGATTACGTCGTAGGGCAACAGCGATTCTGCAAAAGGCGTAAATCCTCGAATATCCGCAAACAAAATCGCAATTTTTTTCTCTTGACCCACAGGAGTAGAAATCAACTTTCCGGCGATTTGGTCGGTAAATGATTCCAAGTCTTCAGAATCGATCGCCAATCGGCGCAAAATCACCTTGCCGCCAGCAACCTGCGTCTGACAAGCCAGCCTAATTTCCGGCTCCAAACGCAATTTTTTGGCAAGTTCCTCCTCCGGCGCAGTGCGGCGAGAGCAAAATTCCAAACCTTCGACAATCAATACCCGGCAAGTCGAACATCGGGCGCTACCGCCGCAGATGTGGGTGTGCGGAATGCCGGCACGCAGGGAAGCTTCGAGAATTATATCGTCGTCGTCTATCTCGATCGTGCGATCGTCCGGCAGATAGTGAATCTGTGGCATATGTAGCGCGTCTAGCTAATTAGCGAGGAATCTCGCGGACATCTGTTATTGCAGCGAATCTGTATGCAAACCCGGTTTCTCGGCATTTTTTCTGTATCCCCTGATTCCTTAACTATAAGTCGCGATCGGCATTTGCTTCTCGTTGCGTCAGCTCAAGCCCCCAACTGGCACCAGTTTAAAAAAAGAATGCAACTCTAGGCAAGAGTCCAACTCTTAGCTGATCATTCATTCTCAATTCTAAGATATAAAATGGTATAAATGAACACTGAAATTTTCATTTCACCGTGAAAATACCCCCATTTAAGCTGTGGAGTTAATCTCAAATCTCAAATCTCAAATCTCAAATAAACTGACATAATTCTTAATAAAATTCCGATCGCCCAAAGCCCGATAAATCCGTTATCAAATCCCCTTCAACGGCGATATATTTTTCGGAATTTTCGGAATTTTCCTGTGGAAACCTGACTTTGTAATAGTTTCAGCTTTTTTGCTCTCTAACAACCAGCTAATTTTCGTGAGATAGAATAGCAGCATCTTTAAAACCACTATAGCCATGACTTCATCAACAGCCCTACAAAACCTCGAAAAGCACATTCCCATCGTGGGAGATGTACATACCAAAAGTCCGATCGCCTATCGAGCAACCCGCCTCGCAGTCAGTGCAGTTAACACGGTGCAAATGGCAGTAGCAGAGTCTTACATCAACGGATTAGAAGTCCCAGATTCAGTATTGCGATCGCTTTTTGATACCTGTATGCCCGTCTTTTTTAAGCATTTCCCGTCCCTGCTTGCACCCTACGAATGGGTACTAACAGAAACAGACCATACAGCCGAAGGACCGCGGGATTTAATGAAGATTCAGTACGACTTACCTCAAGCAATGCTGAATCCGATGTTAGGCGATGGAAAACTCATTTATCCTAAATACAGCATGGGATTGTGGGAAAAAGGAGCCGCCAACCTTGAACAAGCGCAAATGCAGATGATTGATGATGTTATTGAGAAGCTAGAGATTCAGGATGGCGACAATATTTTAGACTTTGGCTGCGGTTGGGGTTGTGTTCCGAATTACATTCTTTCCAAATTCCCCAATGTCACCTTTACCGGGATTAACTTGAGCCACCACCAATGCGAGTATATGCGTCAGAAGATGCAAGACCCCGAAAGCTACCTTAGTTCCGGTCGATTTACCTTATATGAAGGCGATTTGAACGACGCCAACTTCGAGACAAAATTTGATAAAATTCTCTCCATAGGAGTTTTTTGTCATGTAGGTAATTTAACGAAGGCTTTCCAAAAACTCGCCTCTTTCCTGAAGAATAACGGCAAAGTTTTCATTCATATCATCACAGTTCGCACTCCCAACAATATATCCAGCGTTTTCACCCACAAATACATTTTCCCCCACGGTCGTTACTGGAAATACGATGCCGTTCCCAGCCACAATAAAGACCTCAAAACCATTCAAAGATGGTATCTCAACGGATACAATTACTCCACAACCTTTGCTAACTGGCTGAAAAACTTTGACGATTCTCAGGCAATAGTCAAAGATTTGGACTACGGCATCGACTATGCCAAATTTCGGCGAATCTGGCGGTTTTACTTGATTTGGTTTGTGGCTAATTTCGCGAGTTGTGACGGCGAATATAACGGCAACGGTCAATATTTAATGGTTCGTGCCTAACCGCTAATCAAGACCCAGCTCAAAAAACCGAACACCCCGAACCCCGACATCTCAAAGAAGTCGGGGTTCTTGAGTGCGAGCTACTTATCGGGAGAATGAAACCTTTCAACCTAGATTTAGGGCGATCGAGAACTGTTGCCTTCTTTGGAGGAATTTTTCTGAGTTTAAAAAAATCCGGAATAAGATTATTTCTCGGTGAATAATACCTATATCAAGCGTGAGCCTGCACAATAGTTTTTAAATTCCATCCTCGATCAGTAGTGATGATGTCTGATATTTTACTACAAAAAGAGAGTAGATTTATACAATGGTAGACAATATGAAACCTTCTCTTCCTCAAGACGACCCGAACCCAGAACAGCGCAAAGATTCCTTGAATCGTCAGCAACAAGCTTATCAGTTTGACTATGAGAGTTTATCACCTTTGGCATTATTGAAAGAGGTGCCCGCAGTCGAGAATTTTTCGAGCAAGTATCTTGCAGAACGGATATTAGCAACCTCGGAACTTCCAGCAAATATGCTGGCAGCCGATTCGAGAACTTTTCTCGATCCTCTCGACCAACTCCAAGACTATGAAGACTTTTTTACTTGGCTGCCGCTACCTGGAGTTGCCAAAATTTACCAAACCGATCGCTCTTTTGCAGAACAGCGCCTGTCTGGAGCCAATCCGATGGTGCTTCGCCTGTTAGATGCCAGCGATCCTCGGGCAGAAACACTGAGGGGTCTTTCCAGTTTGCACCCATTATTCGATCTGCGCCAAGAGTTGCAGGACAAAAACATTTACATTGCCGATTACACAGGTACTGACGAACACTATCGCGCGCCGGCTCTCGTTGGAGGCGGAACCTATGAAAAAGGCAGAAAATACTTGCCGAAACCACGGGCTTTTTTCGCTTGGCGGTGGACGGGAGTCCGCGATCGCGGTGAAATGACACCTATTGCCATTCAACTAGATCCCAGCCCAGATAGCCATGTCTACACCCCATTCGATCCTCCTGTCGATTGGCTGTTTGCGAAACTCTGCGTACAAGTAGCAGATGCCAATCACCATGAAATGAGCTCGCATTTAGGTCGAACTCATCTGGTGATGGAACCAATCGCGATCGTCACCGCCCGACAGTTGGCAAAAAATCACCCGCTGAGCCTGCTGCTGAAACCGCACTTTCGCTTTATGTTGACCAACAACGATCTGGCGCGTTCTCACTTGATCGCTCCCGGCGGGCCCGTCGATGAATTGCTAGGCGGCACCTTGGCTGAGACAATGGAACTTACTAGAGAGGCGTGCAGTACGTGGAGTCTTGATGAATTTGCCTTACCCGCTGAACTGAAAAATCGGGGAATGGATGACCCCAATCAACTGCCTCACTATCCTTACCGAGATGATGGATTGCTGCTGTGGAATGCGATTGAAACCTTTGTATCGGGCTATCTAAAATTCTTTTACCCGACGGAGATGGCGATCGTACAAGATGTGGAACTGCAAACCTGGGCCCAAGAATTAGCCTCAGATAGTGGCGGTAAAGTCAAAGGAATGCCAGAGCGCATCAACACAGTTGAACAATTAATTCAAATTGTCACAACTATAATTTTTACCTGCGGTCCCCAGCATTCAGCTATCAATTTTCCTCAGTATGACTACATGAGTTTTGCCGCCAATATGCCCTTGGCAGCCTACCGAGACATTCCTAGAATTACTGCTTCGGGTAATCTAGAATTGATTACGGAAAAGGACATTTTACGGTTGCTTCCTCCGTACAAACGAGCGGCTGACCAACTGCAAATTCTGTTTATTTTGTCAGCTTATCGATATGACCGTTTGGGTTATTACGATAAATCTTTCCGAGAACTCTACCGGATGAGTTTCGAGGAAGTTTTTGCTGGAACGCCGATCCAACTTTTAGCCAGACAGTTCCAGCAAAATTTGAATATGGCAGAACAAAAGATTGATGCTAACAATCACAAACGAGTCATCCCTTATTTGGCTCTCAAGCCTTCGTTGGTACTAAATAGCATCAGTATGTAGGAGTATATTTGTTGGGTGGGTGTTTCGCCCACCCCACAAGAAAATTCATTTTTTGTGGAACAGGCTTTCTGGCTTGTTCTTAAGCATCGTAGAAGATGTAAGAACCCCTGCACATTCTCAGCTTTTGTATTCTTCAGCGATCGCGCAATTCACGGACATTGTACCAGACGAATCGGTGAAGGTGATTTCATCTTGATAATGCCGGGGTGTTTGCATCAGCAACCGCCAAGCTTGCCCAGCATCGATTAAATTCAGGCGATCGGGATAGTGAATTTCCAACAACTCTTGCACCATCGGATAATAGTTTGAGTTGATGCTGGGGAAAATATGATGCTCTGTGTGGTGAGAGAAATTTAAGTGCAGCAAGTCAAATATTTTAGGAACCCGCACTGAAGCACTGTTGATCAGCGGATCGTTAATGGCGGTCATCCGGCAACCCATGTGGTTGGTATAGATGTAAAACATTGCGCCTGCATGACCAATTGCGATCGGCAAAAAGTACGCAAGAGCGATTTTGAGCGGATGAAAATTTAGGTAGAACAAAATGCTCGCATGAATTCCTAAAATTCCCAGACATTCAAATGCAATTGTCAATCTATCTTTAGGACTAACTGTAAAGGCAGCCGGTACGTAATCGACAGATTTATCGTTAAATAACAGTACCGAGGTGAGATTGCGGAAATTATGCACTAACCACGAACCGGCCATCCCTACCATTAACCACACCGAATTGACTTCCACCGACGGGACAAACAGATTTTGAATCCATTTTCCCCAAGTATCTGGTTGCTGGTAGAGATAGTTGCGATCGGGGTCGGCCACAGAGTTCGTGTTATTGTGATGTACGAGATTGTGCAGATTTTTCCACTGAGTAGGCGGCATAAACAGCATACTTAGTCCCAAAAAGGCGATCGGATAAGTGAAGCGCGACTTTTTCTGAACGCTACCGTGCATCAAATCGTGGGAGCTAAATAGCAAAACTATAATACTATTGCCCATGATGACTGCTAAAGGTAAGTAAAGCCCTAAAAGATAAACAGGCCAGCGATCGAGATTAGCAGCAATTCCCCATCCCAGCAATAAAATAGCAGCGTTGATGAATAGTATTGCTAACTTGCTCCGATCGGGTTCAAAGGCATCAGACGGCAGCAGCGGACGCAATCTTTTTACATATACCGAGTGATGAATTAGCGTTTCTTCGCCTAAAGTCGGCGTTGCCACCTTGTCTAGAGTATTGAGTAATTTTTTGGATTTCATGCTATCGCTAAGAGTATTTTCATGGGTGAGTTAATAACTTTTTAAAGTTAATTAGAGCCTGTACCGATTTTAGATTGACCCACAAATGAATCCGGGGCTTATTCTCAGGACGCGGAAATGTTATCTGTGTCCGCGGTGTCGTTCCGGGAGCTTGTGACTAAATTGCTTGAGATCAAAGCTGTCTAATTGTTGTACCCAAATATTATTGTATTCCATAAATAAAAATTTGGAAACAACTATTAAAGGCTTATAAAGGCTTAGGCATCGATAATACTATCCGACTTTTGACTTTGATTTAATATTGCAATAACTAATCCTAAATATCCTATAAGATTAAAAAAGTCCGTTTCCTTGAACAATTTCTTTAATTGTCGTCAGCGTATCTAACCCGATCAATCCCCGACGATAACCTTTTTGGTTGGACATTCCCAAAAATATCGCATCTCCCCGATTTTGATAACGCCAAAACCGAGGTGAGGCATTAATAAAAGTTGAGGCGCTGTTAACATCCAGAGCAAATTGGCGACTTTCTAAGTAAGATTCAGTGGCGATGCAGTCAGCGTGGCCGCTGCTGTAGCGGTTGATCCAGCCGATCGCAATCTCTAAACTATCGACAACTTTAAACGCTATGGTTTTGTTTAAATAGGGTTGAGTCCACTCGTATGGTTCCGCCAGCTTCAAGTCTGGGAAATCTGCGACGAGATCCGCATCAGCGCTAATTTGAAAGCCTTTTTCTTTTAAACTGTTCCACAGCCTGACTAAGGAAGAAGGCTTTTGGTTGCGATCGATGAGCACTTTTTCGATCGCGTTAACAGGATCGGGAACGCTTTGATGGCTGTCCAAAATCATCCACCTTGCCATCTCCAAACTGCCAGTCGGTGACCAATAAAGGTAACAATTTCCCATTGCCGACCTCAAAACTGGTGCTGTACACAACCTTACTACCTGCTGCACCAAACTTGGCCTGCCGTAGGGAATAATTAAATTGAGATATTGGTCTTGAGTGACCAATTCTCTGATCGAAGCGCCCCGGTCTGGTGGCAGTACCTGCAAACATCCCGAGGGCAAACCAACCTCCTCGATGGCAGAAATCAAAGCTTCTCCAATTACTGTATTAGTTTGCCAGCTTTCGCTGCCACCTTTAAGAATCAAACTGTTAGCGCTTTTGAGAGACAAACCCGCGGCGATCGCCCCCAACTCGGGAAACGCCTCGTAAATTAGAGCTATCGCCCCCAGCGGTAGCGACTGACAGTAAACCTGACAGCGATCGACCTGATAAGAAGCATTGATCACCCTGCCGATGGGATCTGGCATTTCCCCCAACCGTTCCAGAATTTGCACAGTTGTCTTTATCCGTTCCGGCGTCAGCTTCAGCCACTCCACGATCAACTCCGGAATCGCCATGTCCCGACTTGCTTCTAGATCGAGAGTATTTGCTTCTAAAATGTCATTTTGCCGGCGTTTCAGCGAGCCCGCCATCGCCTGCAAAGCAGCAGCGCGATCGGCACTCTTTGTCGTAGCCAACTCCAAAGAAGCTTGATAAGCGCGACGCGCGACATTTGCGGCATCTGATGAATGGGTAAAATCCTCTATTATCATCTAGCTAACGCCTGTAAGCGAGCCATACCATCAGCGCCGGCAGCATTGCTAGCAGCACGGCGACCATTGCCCACAGAATAATATTCGGGCCCGGCGAGTGTAACGCCAAGGGCAACCAAATCACTAACGGCACCAATATCATACCCAAAGCCAGTGGCAAATAATGGGCCTTCAAACCCGGATGCGCTCTGTTCCACTGATTCCCTGTCCACCGCCAAGCCTGCTTGTAAGGATAGTTCGTTGATAGTTGCTCGATCACGTATCCACTTTCGTCCAATACAAATATTTGTTGACAGCGGTTGCATCCAAAGGCTTCTGTCAACGTTATAGGCACTAGACGACCCCGGCGTCGGCAAGGACAGGGGTACTCATCGTTTAAGTCAATCTTTGGAACTTTTTGAGATGGCACGAGCGATCGGATAAAAAAAGCGTTTTTGCAAAAATAATCGTTAACATATCCACTTAATCAAACTTGTCAATTTCGGCATACCGAGGCTTTCAACTGCCTGTTCCGAGATATGGCCCGATCGGCAATTTTGACTTGCAAGTTCTGGATTCAATCTTACCACTAACTTAGGTATTTTCAACCATCATTAGGACTATACCGAAAACTTTCTTGATATACTTTCCGGTTTCCTGGATTTTTTTATCTTCTAAAGCGGGTGACGCGATTCGAACGCGCGACATTCACCTTGGCAAGGTGACGCTCTACCACTGAGCTACACCCGCATTTCCTGCGGTATTAACAATATTGTCTCAATTCTCGAAATTTGTCAAGTCTTTTTAGTAAGTTTTTTTCACAAACCCAGTAAACCCCCCCCAAACCCACCCCCCACCTGCAATTTCAGCAGCCAGATCATTAACCAAATCAGTAATTGCCGTGAAAATTGACCGCCATCGGCCGACGGCAAAGCTACAATCAAGCTGGAATTGTGGGAGAACACTGTCATGTCAGATTTAAATCGCGGAATCATGAAGTTCAAGGGAGCTGACAGTCCTATAGCGATCGCCATTTCGGCGATTGTCATTGCCGGCGGAATCGGCTTCTTGATCTGGTGGGCGCTGCAATCAGCCTACACCTTCAGCTAACAGACTACTCAAACGTAAAACTTATAAGACCTTGCTCAGAAGGCAGAATTTAAGAAAAATTCTGTCTTTTGCATTTTTTTGCCCTTAGTCTGGAATTGATTGCCCAGGAATGCGGATCGATTGCTGACGATCGAATGATTGCCATAAATCACCCGATCGGGCGAGTCGCTAGCATGAGCCGAGATGACTTCCCGATCGACTACTTTTGTAGTACACTTGTAAACAAAGCGCGCCGAGAGCGCAATTTTAGATGCAAGTGTTTGCAAGGGTTGTATCTCAACACAATTTTATGGCAAACTTTCAGGACATTTTCCAATACTACAGTCGCTACTGGAAAATATCAGTTTACAGCATAGGCGCATCCAGCGTTTTGGCACTAGCCGATTTGCTTGTTCCTTACGCGATCGGTCAAATATTAAACGTATTGTCGGGTCAACCTACAGATACAGTAACGCAAAAACTCATAACAGCGATCGCCTCTGTTACCCAGCACTCACCCAACAAAATATTATCGCTATCCGTCTTGCTGGGCATAATTTTTCTGGTAACAGTCGCCAAAGCACCGGTACAGCCTTGGGTGGGAAATTGGTTCCACTGGGCGATACCATTGAGGGCAAGGCGCGATCAAATGAGAAGTGCCATCGGCAAAATCCTCACCTTGCCCCTAGAATTTTACGACGAAAACAACGCCGGACGGATTGCCAGCCGCATCGCCAAAGGCATCGCCAACCATACTTGGACTTACCCAGAAATTGCTGGCGAATTCATCCCCGAAGTCGTCCGCTTAATCGGCATTTTTGCCGTTATCTGCTTAATTGAGTGGCGGATTGGCTTATTAATTTTGGTTTCATTCCTATTTATCCTCAGTTTCACCCTCAAAGGCCTGCAACAGGTGACTGCGCGGGAAGAAATTCTGGATGAATACATTGAAGATACCGAAAGCCGCAACTCGGAAATTATCACCAACATCAAAACAGTCAAAGCTTTTGCGACAGAAAGCGATGAACTCAAAAGGCAAACCACCAGACTCGATCGCGAATTAAAAGTCGTGATCAACCGCATTCATAAAGGATACGTCACCCTGGGGACATACCAGCAGACGATCGTCCAGTTGTGTTTGTTTTCAGTTCTCGGTTTTAGTCTAGCAGCCACGGTTGCGGGCAAAATTTCCCTCGGATATTTTGTTACCGTCTACACCCTGGCAAGCATGGCATATTCCCAACTGCGTCCGATTAGTATAATCGCCGAATTATTGGCGCGGCGTTATTCTTCAATGATCCGGTTCCACGAGTTTATGCAAACGCCAGACGGTGTTGATGCGGTTAATTTAGCAGAAAATGCTCGATCGGCACAGCCACCTTATAAATTTACCGGCAAAGTTGAGATCAGCGGTTTGACATTCGGGTACGACAGTCAAAAACCGGTTTTGCAGGATGTGAATTTATTGATTCATCCCCGTCAAACTGTAGCATTAGTCGGGCGATCGGGTTCCGGGAAATCGACTTTAGTTAAACTTCTGTTTCGCTACTTTGAACCGAACTCCGGCCGCATTCTGATCGACGGCGAAGACATTCGCAGCTTAGACGTGACTCGCTACCGGCAGCGTTTAGCCATTGTCCACCAAGAAGTAGACGTTTTTAACGGTACTTTGCTGGAAAATTTGACTTACGGAAACAGAAGCGCCACTTTCGATCAAGTTGAGGATGCTTGTCGCATTGCCAAGGTAGACGATTTTGTGCGCCTGTTGCCCCAAGGTTACTATACCGTGGTCGGGGAGAGAGGAATGCGCTTGTCCGGCGGTCAGCGGCAGCGGTTGGGAATTGCGAGGGCGCTGTTGGTGGAGCCGGATGTGTTAATTTTTGATGAGGCTACTTCTAGTTTGGACTATGAGTCGGAGCGATCGATCCAGCTAGCCATGCAAAATATCCTCGGTACGCGCACCACCATCATTATTGCCCACAGACTCAGTACAATTCGCGAAGCCGATACGATCGTCGTACTCGACGGCGGTAGAATCGTCGAAGTTGGCAGCCACGAAGAACTTTTGAGTCAACAAGGCATTTACCGGCGCCTCCACTCCCTGCAAGAAACCGGGGAATTAGTGAATTAGCGATTTCCTCTTAGTCTAGACTTAGGGTGCTCGGGGCGGGCATCCAGCCTAGACTTAGCAATGCACACCTTAAATAGTGTTCAATTTTTCCGTCATCCCCTAACTCACTTATGTGTTATCAAGTGAATCATTAGAGTTTTAAATATAATGTTGCAAATAAAGATTCTGGTGCTAGGATGTATAACTGTGATGGAAATGGGTCGATGCCCGAGTGGTTAATGGGGGCGGACTGTAAATCCGCTGGCTACGCCTACGCTAGTTCAAATCTAGCTCGGCCCACCTCAATTTAATAAAAAGTTAAAATTTAAGAATTAAAAATTAATTTTTTAATTGGAGGTTCTTAATTTTTTATGCCCGTGTAACTCAGTGGTAGAGTACCTCCTTGGTAAGGAGGAAGTCACGAGTTCAAATCTCGTCACGGGCTTGCTATTCTCTGCTATATACCTCAAGGATTTCAGGTTAATCGCACAGCAAGAAGGTTAGTTTTCCGCTCAACTTTCGCGCCCATGGTTTTCTAATATCTCCAAAACGACTTCCATATCTGTCAAGTTGGCGCCGGACTTTTTCCCTCTGACTGTGAACTGGTTGAGTAAGTCGGCCGGGGGAGCATCTCATATTGGTAAAAACACTTCTTCTAGCTCCTTCCTTCTTCCTCTGTCCTCTTGGCTCCAGGCTCCAGTTTCTAGCTTGGCTGCTTTCATTGAGATGCTCCCGGCGGGCACTTCTACAAACTCATCACAATATTGTCCCCATATCGAATTCCCGGACTTGTTCAAGAAATCGGGAATCTAATCATCCTCATCCAATCCCAGTGGGACGAAATATTGACTGTAAACCACACTATCGGGCTCCCAAAGAGGTCGCCAATAAACATTTTGCATCACCGCTTTTTCCCCATCACCCTCAGCAGGCCACTGAAAACTGACGATCGCAATATTGCTATATCCCACAATCTCATCACCCTCTTGCAGCCAGCGATTGCGCCACAACAACGCTATAAAATTCCACAACCTACGCAGGAATGACAATTGTTTATTTTTATGAGATCTATCTGACGCAGTTCCCTTTTCTAGCAGCAAAAATACCCGAGATCTTTGCCGTTTAATCCAGTCAATCCGATAGCCCCAGTCAGGCAGAGATTGTCTATTCCTAACAGCAGCCTCCAGAGCTTTCTTTCTGCTACTCCTGGGAATTTTCATTAATTCCAGCGGCTGATTCCATCCCAAACATTCATGCGAGCGCTCAGGAAACAGCGACTTAATCTTAGTATGAATTAAATGCGTTTTCCACTCCTCATTGATAAAAGCACTAGCAGTCAACTGCGCCAGCACAGAATATTGACAATTTGACCGATAATTATCCCTCGTCAAAGGCTCAATATTCGGCCGAGAATCGCCAAAATGACAATCAGACCAATAACTCAGTCGCACAGCAGCAGCATAGTGAATATCCCCAGTCAACACAATCACCCGATCGCGCTGCTTAAAAAACTCCGACAACAGCTTTACAAAAGCCAACTCATGAAAATTCCAAGCATCCCCCGCATCACTATTAAAAACCTTCCCCTGTTCCACATCCCACTTTTGCACCGCATCAATAATCCACAACCCCACCAAATTTGTTGGTACAACCACCAGCGTCGCCTCAATCTCAAACTCCCCAGTTTTATTCAGCAAATCAGTCTCCTTGAAAGGCTGCTGAATTTGCTCCTCAAAACCTTTGTGAGTCAAAAGCATCGGTGGATCTATCGCGCTTTTCACCGGATACCCGCGCCAACTCCGCGTATCCAGTACAATCACCTCGTGCTTAAAACTTCTCACAGTAAAATGCCAATTCAAAACCTCATTGACACCCTCCTCATCTCGATCCAAAATAAAAACATCTTCATCTAATTTCAACTTAGGCAAATGAGTTTTCGGATCGAGTGCAGGAATTCCCAAATACGAAGCCGCCTCCTCCCAAGCAGAAACATCCGTACCAGCAGAAGCGGACCATTTTTCCGCAGTTGTTAATAATTTATCTCCGGGTTTTTCGCGATCGAACTGTGCAGGCGTATTGCCCCAAGCCTGAAACACAGCGTAAGCCAGCAAAGCATTCTGCACCACCCGTCGGCCCAGCGGCTTTCCCAGCACCCGGTAACACCACTCTCGATTCAAATACAAATCGTCGCTAACATCATGATCGTCGCAAATCATATAACTAGGAATATTCGCTAGCGCCCTCCTCACCCTCCACAAATTGCGAGCAAAACCGTTAAGTTCAACAACTTCTCTATCCCAGACTTTTGCCTGCTTAGAATTTGGACAAATATCCTTACCCTTCGGAAAACTCGTGCACCAGAGTACCGGCGACCAAACTAACAAATACATCGCATAATATTCGCCCAAGCTAAATAAATGACTTTTAGCATTGGCGGGTTTATTCACCAACATCGCCGTAAAGCCGCCAAAATCTCTAGCAATATCGCTGCGAGTCCCCGGCTGTAACTCAATTGGTTTTTTGGACTGATACTCAGCATCAGACGGTTTCTGAATTGGCGACTCTCTAAAAATTTCCCTCTTTTGGCCAAGTGCAGTTTCGTTTTCCGAATTTTTAGGTATACTAATACACAAATTCTTTTTTATTTGGGCATCATCCATCAGGGGTAGACTTTCTTCCCAGCCCAACAGTGTATCGCCAGCGTCAGTCAAGGCCCACAGCATGGCATCGGCAACGTCGTCGCCGTAAATTTGGTCGCCCGTTAAAAACAGTT
This sequence comes from Microcoleus sp. Pol1C5, assembly GCF_036701115.1. Taxonomy (NCBI): domain Bacteria; kingdom Bacillati; phylum Cyanobacteriota; class Cyanophyceae; order Oscillatoriales; family Microcoleaceae; genus Microcoleus; species Microcoleus sp. Pol1C5. The sequence continues at coordinate 187,035 of NZ_JAUBQE010000003.1, forward strand.
GGTGGGGCCTACTATTTGCCGTTCCTGCAAACTGTTCGATCGAATTATCCAAGATAGGCAGCGCATCTCTGCCGTCTCCGTGGGGCTTGCGACAAGAACCGTGAACGATACGCAAATAGTTTAAATCGTTCGGTGGCAGGGCAAAAGTCGGCAACTGGTGAGCGAAATAACTAATCGTCCCCGGCCCCAAAGCCGATAAATCAGGGGCGGCAGGCCACAGGCAAGAAATGAGATTTTCTTTCTCATTTTCTGGGGCTGCGCCCGCCGACGGTGACTCGCTACTCCCAGCAAACTCGATGTCATAAGCATAAATTTGCCCTGATGTCAAGATATTGCTATTAATGGGTTTAGCAGTCACCGCGACTACGTGCAGGTATTTGCCGAGCTGTACGGTAGAGATCGCACCTTGCAGTAAGGGCTGACCGACAATTTCGCCGGTTCCGCCCTCTGTCGAATAAACCTTGAGTTCGACTTGGCGGGGTGCTTTCAGAGCCAGCCAAACTGTCACCGCCCGACTTTCAGTCCGGCGCAAAATCGGGCCCGCAAGGATCAGCGGCAAATGATGAATTCGATGACTTAATGGTGTCCAGGACATAGGATTTAAAAAATAAAAATTAAATAAGAGTGTTCTAGCAATCAGATTTTAGGCGATCGAGCATCTGTCACCCGCTTAATTAATGCTAAGTCTGCCAACCCAAGTCTCCAAAATTGTAACAACTCATTAAGTAAAATTAATAATCATGCTACAAGAAGAAAAATTACAACATTTTCGAGATTCAGCCCCGCAGTTGCCCGTAATTAAATCATCAGAACCAGCCGGACGGCCTAACAACCGGCCGCTCTACTCGTCACCTTTAGATCGGGCGATCGACCGCCACCCCCTCACCGTGCCTCCAGAAACCCCGATCGCGCAGGTGTTGGCTCTCATGAACCCGATGCGCGTTTCCTGTCAGCTTTGTGGCGAAAAACAAAACGCTGTTGCTAGCGCAGCCAAGCGCAGTTGCGTATTAGTCGTGGAAGATAATCGACCGATCGGCATTTTTACAGAACGGGATATCGTCAAGCTAACTACCGTCGCAGCTTGTACGGTCGGACTGACAATTGCTGACGTAATGACTCGATCGCCCATTACCCTCAAACAATCCAAGTCTCAAGATATTTTCACAGCTATGTTCACGTTGCGCCAGCATCAGATTCGGCATTTGCCCGTAGTGGACGAGGACTCGCGACTTCTGGGCATCATCACCCGCGAAGCCATTCACGAAGCCCTGCAACCGATTAACTTGCTAACCAATTTGCGCTGTGCAGCAGATGTCATGACCAAAGAAGTCATTTCTGCCCCAACAACTGCCTCAGCCCTCGATTTAGCCCAGCTCATGGTCAAGCATCGAGTTAGTTCCGTAGTCATTGTCCAAGAGCAAACTCAGCATCCCGATCGGGCGATCGCACCACCACAAAATTATCAAATTCCGATCGGCATTGTCACCGAGCGCGACATCGTGCAGTTTCACGCCCTCGAGCTCAACCTCTCGGAAATCCCAGCAGCAAGGGCCATGAGTGCGCCTTTATTTTGCATATCTCCCGCCGATTCCCTGTGGAGTGTCCACCAGTCCATGCAGCGCCACTGCGTCCGCCGTTTGGTAGTAGTTGGCAGCCAGGGAGAACTTTTGGGCGTTGTGTCTCAGACAAATTTGCCGCAAGTTTTTAACCAATCTGAAATGTATGGGACGATCGAGCTTTTGCAGCAAGCAGTGGACGATCGAGCCACCCAATTGCAGAAAGCCAACCAACTTTTGCAGGAAGAAATTTTAGAGAGGCAACGGGCCCAAGAAGCCCTGCGCCAAGCTCACGACGACTTAAAAAAACAAGTTGAAGAACGCACCGCTCAACTTTTAGAATCCAATGAATTGTTGAGACGGGATATTCTCAAGCGCCAGCGAGTCGAAGAAGCGCTGCGGCGAAAGCAAGCTTGCTTGAAAAATCAAGCGCAGCAATTAGAGCAAACTGTGCGAAAGTTGCAGCAAACTCAAACTCAATTAGTGCAAACCGAAAAAATGTCTTCTTTGGGACAAATGATTGCCGGTATCGCTCACGAAATTAACAATCCTGTTAATTTTATCTACGGCAACCTTTCCCACGCCAGCCACTACATCAAAGAATTGTTTCAACTGTTGGAACTTTACCAGCAGCACTATCCCGAACCTGTCTCGGAAATTAGGGAAGCAGCAGCAAAGATGGAAGTCGATTTTTTGGTAGAAGACTTATCTAAGATCCTGTCTTCTATGCAAGTAGGAACCGAGCGCATCCGCCAAATAGTTGTGTCGATGCGTAATTTTTCGCGATCGGATCAATCTAACATCAAGCTCGTTGACATTCATGAGGGACTCGAAACCACTTTGTTGATTTTGCAGCATCGGCTCAAAGCTCACGGCGCACATCCAGCTATTAACATTATTAAAGAATACGGTAAGTTGCCCCTGATCCAGTGCTGTGGCGGTCAGATCAATCAGGTGTTTATGAATATTATCGGCAATGCTATTGATGCTTTGGATGAAGAAATCCAGAAAGGGGAATGGGCGACGAGAGATGGAAAAAATTCACCCCCGTCAAATCCTAGTTCTCCATTGAGTGTGCCGACAATTACAATTCGTACTGAAGTTGTTGGTGGCGATTTTGTGGCGATCCGCATTTCCGACAACGGGCGGGGCATACCGGAGGAGATTCGCCGCCAATTATTTGACCCGTTTTTTACTACCAAACCAGTAGGCAAGGGCACTGGGTTGGGACTGTCGATTTCTTACCATTTAATTGTCGAACAGCACGGGGGCCGGCTCAACTGCGTTTCGGAACCGGGACGGGGCACTGAATTTGCGATCGAGATTCCGATCGTCAGTTGTCATTAGTCAGCAGTCATAGGATTTTAGATTTTAGATTTTCGATTGAACAATTTAAGAATTGGAAATGACTCATTAAGCTCGTGGTTTGGATCACGGGCCTACAGTTGCATTCTTTTTTTCAACTGGTATCAGTAGTCATGCGCAAGACATCATATTCTCGCACTCCCCCACTCTCCCCATCCACTCTCCCTCTCCCTGACTCACTCCCCCAATCTCCGACTCGCCACCATTTCCTAAAAATTCACAATTTTTTACAAAACACCAGAAACCCCAGCAAAGTCAATCTTTGCCAATCTCAAATCTCAAATCAAAAATCAAAAATCCCATAACTTTGCTCTCCCCTGACCCAAATGAGCCGAACTCACTTCGAGTTTGCCTCATCCACTAGCGCCTTTATGACCGTTCGAGTTACCCGCACAAGCCATCAACTGCCTGCATCCTAGCCCCAAAGCCAAAAGCCCAGATTGTTTGAGAAGTTAATTTTTGTTTTATTTTTGTACCTCTTTATATTAAGAAAGTATTCTAAAATCTATTTAAAAGCTAAAAAAAATATAAAAATAGATTTTTATATCAAAAAACCAGTTAAGATTCCCAAAGATGCAAAATAAACAAATTTACTAGCATTTTCATTTAGACGCCCCCTTTCTTTTCATCGCAAGTTAGCTAATAATGCTTTCAACGAGGTGACTAAGGGCCGAGTCCAAAATTGGCCTAACCCAAAGACGGATACAAGCCCCAAACAAAAGTCGTCGAGATCGAAAATTTTAGTTAGAGAGAAGCCCCAGATTCATCTGTGGAGTCGCTTCTTTCATCTCAAATCTGAAATCTCAAATCGACTGACAGTAAGGGAATTGCAATTGGGCTATTGCAATTGGGCTATTGGAGTTGGGCGATCGAAAAAAAGCATGAAAACCCAGCCCTCATCGTTTTGATAGAAACCTATAGGAGAACAAAGAGTGAAACTCGCAGTTTACGGAAAAGGTGGAATTGGCAAATCGACAACAAGCTGCAACATCTCCGTTGCCCTAGCCAAGCGCGGCAAGAAAGTTTTGCAAATCGGTTGCGATCCAAAGCACGACAGCACATTTACCCTCACTGGCTTCTTGATCCCCACAATTATTGACACCCTTCAGCAAAAGGACTATCACTACGAAGACGTTTGGCCCGAAGATGTCATCTACAAAGGCTACGGCGGCGTTGACTGCGTAGAAGCAGGTGGCCCCCCCGCAGGAGCTGGCTGCGGCGGCTATGTAGTCGGTGAAACCGTCAAACTCCTCAAAGAACTCAATGCCTTCGACGAATACGACATCATCCTGTTCGACGTGCTCGGTGACGTAGTGTGTGGCGGTTTTGCAGCCCCCTTGAACTACGCCGATTACTGCATGATTGTTACCGACAACGGGTTCGACGCTTTATTTGCAGCCAACCGCATCGCCGCCTCAGTTCGCGAAAAAGCCCGCACTCACCCGTTGCGGCTCGCCGGTTTAATTGGCAACCGCACCTCAAAGCGCGACTTGATCGACAAGTACATTGACTCTGTACCGATGCCGGTGCTGGAAGTGCTGCCCCTGATTGAAGACATCCGCGTTTCTCGCGTCAAAGGCAAAACATTGTTTGAGATGGCCGAAAGCGATCCTTCCCTCAACTACGTCTGCGATTACTACCTCAACATCGCCGACCAGATTTTGGCAATGCCCGAAGGAGTAGTGCCCAACGACACGCCCGATCGCGAATTATTCGCCTTACTTTCAGATTTTTATCTAAATCCAGTGCAACCGGTGGTCAAGAAGGAGGAAGATGAGCTAGACCTGATGATGGTTTAATAGGTCTAGCGATCAGGATGAGGATAAAGAGGTTATGGCTTTTTTTGATACTTTTTCAGTTGCTCTCAAACAGAAGTGGTTGGACTACTACCAGGTAAATCGGGCTTGGCTGCTCCTGCACATGACGGCTGAGAACACGGTCGCCACACCCGACGGCGGGAAAAGGCCTGTTTCTTACCTCATCCTGGGAATTGCGGCTGCCCTGGAGCCGGAACTCCAGCAATTAATGCTGCCCTTCTCAAAACTCAAGCCGGATGCAGACAGCCTGATCGAAGTGTTGGGACTAAATTTTGACCCGGACATCGCGCTGGGTATGCCCTCAAATATCGCGCCGCAGACGGCCGGTAAATCTCCAACACCCGCAGCGGCTCAAACTGCAACTACTGCACCCGCAGCGGCTCAAACTGCAACTACTGCACCCGCAGTCGCTCAAACTGCAACTACTGCACCCGCAGTCGCTCAAACTGCAACTGCTGCACCCGCAGCAGCTCAAACTGCAACTGCTGCACCCGCTGATGCCAAATCTAATAAATTGGGCGGTGCGGCCTTAGCAGCAGCCGGAGTAGTCGCCGGAGTCGCCGGAGCAGCCGGTCTGGCTGCTGGTGCGTCAGCACTGAGCTCCGACGAATCCTTCGATGAGTTTGAGGAAGAAGCAGTCTCTGGCTTCGACTTGGGCGATGACGAGGAAGAAGCGGTCTCCGACTTCGACATGGACGACGACGAGGAAGAAGCGGTCTCCGACTTTGACATGGACGATGACGAGGAGGAAGAAGCGGTCTCCGACTTCGACATGGACGATGACGAGGAAGAAGCCTCGGCTTTGGACGCTCTCGGTCTCGAAGACGATGAGGAAGAGGCCATATCTGACTTTGATATGGGCGACGATGAGGAAGACGCCGTATCTGACTTTGATATGGGCGACGATGAGGAAGACGCCGTATCTGACTTTGATATGGGCGATGATGACGAGGAAGAAGAAGCCTTAGCTTTGGGCGGTCTCGGCCTCGGCGATGATGACGAGGAAGAAGAAGCCTCGGCTTTGGGCGGTCTCGACCTCGGCGATGACGAGGAAGAAGAAGCCTCACAATTTGGGACTTTGACCTCTGGGGATCTCGAATCGGGAATATCCGATCCGTTTGGGGAAGAAGATGCAGAGTTTGTCGCCGAAGAAATACCTGATCCGTTTGGGACAGCGACCTCAGATGACCTAGACATGGATCTGGGTGACTTGGACGATGACGGTATTGACGATTTCTCTGTATCTGATGACGATGACCTCGACGATCTCGGACTCGACGATCTAGGGGAAGCAACTACCGGAGATCCCGATGAAGATGATTTAGATGCTCTAGGTCTCGGCGATTTGGATTCCGACGATGAGGATGAAGAAATTTCGGGCTTTTTGTCGGATTTTAAGTGAGGTTGTGGCGATCGCCCGCATCTCTTCTAGTCTTGAATTTTGCCGGTCTATTGGTGAGTTGTGAGTTGCGATTTGTTGATTTTTAATTAGCTCCAACTCACAACTCCCAAAAGGCTTTTTGCCGGAGCGAGTTGAAGAAAATTAAATCCCTGCTGTGAGGGATTATAAGCCCTCGCGCAGAATTTTTTAGCTCAAATTTTGGATGCTGCGGCTGCGGAAATATTGAATTGGCTGCATCTATTTTTCAGAGGAATTAGCCCAAAATCAGGTATTTCTATTATTGTTCGCTGCGAAAGCGCGATCGCACAAAACAGGTGTTTTCTCGCCGCTGCGCCTGTTTGCGTTCGAGAGGAAAAAAAACCTATTTCTATCGTCCGCCAGAGAAACGAGGCGATCGCAAAATACAGGCATTTCATCGCTAGGCAAGCCTGTCCTGTTTCAGACTAAAAACAATTTAAAGGGAGAAGATTTGAGATATGACTGCTATTACTACTAATGAACCGGAAGCTTTAAACTTTGAATGCGAAACAGGCAATTATCACACATTTTGTCCGATTAGCTGCGTAGCTTGGCTTTATCAAAAAATTGAAGATAGCTTTTTCTTGGTCATCGGTACTAAGACTTGCGGCTATTTCTTGCAAAACGCAATGGGCGTGATGATTTTTGCTGAGCCTCGCTATGCGATGGCTGAGTTGGAAGAGGGCGATATTTCCGCTCAGTTAAACGATTATGATGAGTTGAAGCGGCTGTGCTTGCAAATTAAGCGCGATCGTAACCCCAGTGTAATTGTCTGGATCGGCACTTGCACCACCGAAATCATCAAAATGGATTTGGAAGGGTTAGCGCCGAAGCTGGAAGCCGAAATTGGCATTCCCATCGTCACAGCGCGCGCTAACGGCTTGGATTACGCTTTTACTCAAGGGGAAGATACCGTTTTAGCAGCGATGGCTGCTAAATGTCCTGAGAAAGCGCCCGTGATGGAATCTCAGAAACAAGAACGCAATGCTATCTCTCAACTGCTGAATTTCGGCAAGAAAAAAGAGGAAGTTGCAGCAGATGAATCGGAATATGTCAAGCACACACCGCTGGTACTTTTCGGTTCTTTGCCCGATCCGGTTGTTACTCAGCTAACTCTAGAATTGAAGAAGCAAGGAATCAAAGTTTCCGGTTGGCTTCCTTCCAAGCGCTACACTGAATTGCCAGTCTTGGAAGAAGGTTATTATGTATCGGGCATGAATCCGTTCTTGTCGCGTACTGCTTCTACGTTGATGCGCCGCCGCAAGTGCAAGCTAATTGGTGCGCCATTCCCGATCGGCCCTGACGGAACTCGCGCTTGGATTGAAAAGATTTGCTCAGTGTTGGGAATTGAACCAAAAGGTTTGGACGAACGGGAAGCGCAAATTTGGGCTGGTTTGGAAGATTACCTGCAAATAATTCGCGGCAAATCTGTCTTCTTTATGGGAGACAATTTGCTGGAGATTTCTTTAGCACGTTTCTTGATTCGCTGCGGCATGACTTGCCCGGAAATTGGCATTCCTTACATGGACAAGCGCTATCAGGCGGCCGAATTGGCTTTGTTAGAAAAGACTTGTCACGAGATGGGAGTTCCTACTCCTCGGATTGTGGAGAAACCGGACAATTACAATCAGCTTCAGCGGATTTACGAGCAGAATATTGATTTGGTGATTACTGGTATGGCTCACGCTAATCCTTTGGAAGCGCGGGGGATTAATACTAAGTGGTCTGTTGAGTTTACTTTTGCTCAGATTCACGGCTTTGGTAATGCGCGGGATATTTTGGAGTTGGTGACTCGTCCGCTGCGCCGGAATAATTCGCTGAAGGATTTGGGTTGGGGTAATTTGGTGAAGAATGAAGCGAAGGTTTAATCGTTTTTAGCGTTATAAAAAACCCGGTTTCTCCAAGAAACCGGGTTTTTTCAGTAGAAAATTACTGGACATTTAATGCACCACAGCTAGTGCAACAGCCATAGGTCTTTTTTTTTCTAGTCAAGCCAATTTTCCCGGCTAGTCCGTTAAATTGTACGATCGCCCGTCTGTTGCTGCTAGGTAGGGGAGGAGGTGTGCGATCAAGTTCCCACTTACGCTCCTCCTCATCTCCGAGTGTGGGCTGTATCTAATCTTGGCAAGCTCGATCCTGACATTTACTATTTTTTTTGACCTTAATACTTGACATTGTCAGAAAACATGGCTAGCTTCATCATAGAAGCAAACTCCGAGTCTTGGAGGTTCGACCATGCCCGACGGAGATATCATTCACAGTCAGCTTTCGGGGCTTTACCAGAAGCCGTATAAGTGGCTTTGCGAAGGAAAAGCTAACAGCAGTGAATGCGCTCAAGTTATAAAGAGAGCTGTGATACAGGACATCAAGAAAAACTACGGTATTGGGGTCAAATACGCCAAGCAAATGGGGGAGATGTTAGAACAGGCGATGGAAACTGCTGGCCACAATAGCTCTGTGAATTGGGCTGCTTTAAGCACGGAGATCGATAGACAGGTACGACAAGCGGAAGTTAAGCATTATGTCAAAGAACTACTCCGTCGTGCTGGCAAAGCCATCCTCCATGAATTTCGCTATAACCCGACAGCAAACAGTAGCAATTGCTCAGAAACTGTTGTGGAGCGGTTTTTCCAAGAAGTCTACAAGTCGAAATTTGAGGAGCGGATTCCGCTGACACGTAATCACCATGATGGTGTTGATAACGCGACCCTTACACAGCGTGTTGAGGCTGTCCGTCCAGATATCTTCGCCGATATCAGTCAATGGGCGAAGAAGGCTAATGCGAATAAGGATGTGAAAAACCTGCGACGGTCTCCACGCAAGAATGTGGAAAAGATAGACATGGATAATGAGGAGCTGCGATGAACTACGAACCTTCGATTGAGCAGAAGCTTCACAACGGCGATCACAGCAATTACACCTTGCTTTTTGAACCTGTATCGAACAGTCATGGATCTGTGCGCTTCATAGATCACTCTCAGGGCAAAGAGCTAACTGTTGGTATCAATGTGGATGATGAGGCATTCGGGTATCGGGTTCAGGCAGAGTTTCCAGCCATCATTGCTGACCTCGTTGACCTCGCCGTTGCAATCCATGCTTCCGACCGCCTTGCGCCCCACAACCTGAGAGAGAAGAAGCGTCGCCTTTATGTGGTGCTTCCTGTCCGTCATCCAGAACTGTTGAGTGCCGAAGCGTTTCGGACAAAGCTGGAAGAACTTCTTGATTGGGCAACAGGGAGCGAGTGGGTTTTTCACTTTCAGAAACGAATCGTAGCGGAACGCCTCGTTGAGCACCAATCTCTTCCAATAGCACCTAAAGGATGTGAAGTGGCGCTGTGGAGTGGTGGACTTGATGCCCTTGCAGGTCTGTACACTCGTCTTCAAATGTATCCAGAAAAGTCTTTCGTGTTGTTCGGAACAGGGAGCAGCGATCAAGTCTATAACCGTCAGGGAAAAGTTGCACAGACAGTTCAGTCTATCTTCCCCAGCCGTTGCACCCTCTTTCGTGTGCCAATCCGCTTCCAGGATAGCGGTATGCAGCTTAAGAATAAGCTTTCTCGTTCGCGAGGTGTTGTCTTCACGCTGCTTGGTGCCGCGTGTGCATATCTCATGGGTCAGCGGGTTCTGTGTGTTTACGAGAATGGGATTGGGGCGATTAACCTTCCTTACCGCGCATCTGCTGTGGGACTGGATCACTCTCGTTCTGTTCACCCGCTGACTTTACTTATGGTTAGCGATGTCGTCTCAGAACTTTTAGGAGAAGAGTTCCGCGTAAAAAACCCATTTCTGTTCTGGACTAAAGCCAAAATGTGCAAAGCATTGGCAAAAGACGGGAGAAACGGCTTGCCGCCGCTAACTATGTCATGCGACAGCCCACATCGCCAGCAGCCGATGCAGTGTGGTTACTGTTCCTCTTGTCTTTTAAGACGACAAGCGCTTGCTGCTACCTATATAAAAGATCGAACGCGCTATGTAGTGCTTCACGGAAACTGCCCGCCAAAGGAGTCCAGTTTGCATCTCGATCATATGCTTGTGCAGGTTAACACCCTCCGAAATTTGCTTGATGTATCAGATGAAATGGATCTTCAGTGGGAAGCTTTGACACGAGAGTTTCCAGTGCTGGATGATATCGTCGATCGCAGCGCTGGGGCAGAAAGCTTACTGCCCATTGATATGCGCGGCCAGCTAATTCAGCTTTATCGAACCTATGTTTCTGAATGGGATACAGTAAAATCCCAAATTGCGGTTTGCCCATTAAATCAATGTGGCAAACAGCAGGTATCAAATAGAAACGCAGTCAACGTTCAGTAAGGTTGAGGAAAAATGTATGACTACGAACATCCTTGACAACATCGACCTGCGGACACTGGGGGAACTTCTTCAGCAGGCACGTAAAAAGTGCGGTATGAATCAGTCTGATGCAGCTAAAGTCATCGATGCTGCACGCACTACTATGGTGGCGATCGAAAAAGGAGAGCGCCGCCTTAAAGCAACTGAACTAATTAAGCTTGCCCGTGCGTATGGGCGCTCCGTTAGTGAATTCGTTCGAGCTCGTCCAGTGGTTCAACCTTTCGAGATGCAATTCCGGGCAGCCTATCAGCGCAGTGAGGGAGAAGAGGTACAGATTGAACCAGCAATTCTGCGCCTAGAGGAGTTGTGTCGGAATTACCTAGAGCTTGAAGAGATTATGTCCGCACCACTTCCCCAGAACTATCCTCCTGAGTACGAGGTGACGAATATGCCACTCAAGGCTGTGGCGGAAAGCATAGCGATTGCGGAGCGTCAGCGGCTTGGGCTTGGAGATAGTCCGATTTCACGGCTGCGGGACATTCTAGAGCAGGATGTGGGACTTCGCATCTTTTATCTAAAGATGCCACCAAAATACTCAGGGATTTACAGCTACGATGAACGACTTGGTGGTTGCATTGCAATCAATGCTAATCATCCAGAGGAGCGGCGGCGTTGGTCGCTGGCTCACGAATACCTTCACTTTCTCGCACATCGGCGAAAAGCTGTGTTGGAATTTGAAGGTCAGTATCAGCGAGTTCCAGAGAGCGAACGACTAGCCGACACTTTCCCAAAATATTTCTTGATGCCCACTAGCGGCTTGCTCAAGCGATTCAATGATGTGTGCCGCACGCATGGCAAGTTCACTCCGACTTATTTATTCACTCTGGCCCATTACTACGGTGTGTCGATAGAAGCGCTTGCTTATCGGTTAGAAGAAATGGATCTCCTACCCTCGGGAACTTGGGAGCGATTGCGCGATCGCGGGTTGAAAGTAAGAAAGGTACAAAAGGAGCTTGGCTTAGAGGACATCCCACAGCGCACTGATACAATCCCTCTCCACTATCAGCATCTGGCGATCGAGGCGTTGGATCAGGGACTGATTACAGAGAGTCGCTTTTCTGATTTCCTAAATGTCGATCGCTTGGAGGCGCGCCGCATCGCAGAAGCATTGCGGGAACATTCAAGCGGAATGATGGAGGAAGCCTCTGATTTCGACCTGATCGATATGCAGGAGTAATGGGAGAAGTCAAGTTATGCAGATTGTTAACTCCCACCTTCTTCTTGATGCCTGCTGCGTTCTAAACTTTTGCGCTTCTGGTCAATTACTGGGAATTTTGAAGTCTATTCCTGTTCGGGTTGCAGTTACCCAGGTTGTTCGAGAGCTGGAGTTACAAACACTCCAGCGTCTTGAGGGCGAAGAAAATGATGGTGCGTCTCAATTCGAGGCAGCGATCGCACAAAGTCTACTTATAACCGTGGATTTTGAGTCGGAAGAAGAGGCCGAATCCTTTGTGAATTACGCCGCTATTTTAGATGACGGCGAGTCAGCGACTGGCGCGATCGCAGTTCACCGACAATGGGCAATGGCGACCGATGATAAACGGGCGATATCGTTTTTTCGGAACGAGACACCACAGCTTCAGGTTTTATCAACCCTAGAGATAGTTAAGCATTGGTCAGAGGAAGCAGGTGTTGATTCGCAAACACTACGCGATGTACTGAATTTAATTCGAGTTAAGGGGCGATATATGCCACCTAAAAGCCACCCTTTGCAGAATTGGTGGGAAACTGCGAGGCAGTGAGGCTGAAAGTTTAAGCTGAGCATTAGTTAAATGGTCATATGAAAGAATTAAGGTGAAGGCGATGGAGTTTTTTATTAACTGCAGATTAACCCAGATAAAGAGAGCGATCGCACTTTTACCCAACTTTTCCAGAATCTCAGGCCACACGCCCGTAACACGATCGCAAGTACGATCGCCTATAATCGAAACTAGCCCAACTCTCATCAGTTGAGAAACCGCCATGAGTCAAGACAAGGAAGAAATTAGCTATTCAGAGAAAACAGAACGTCTCAGAGTTATCGGTCAGTTTATCAAAACAGTGACACCTATGATTTGGACGATCGTAATTTTAGTAGTCATCATTCCCCTATTAGGTAACTTTCTAATTTCCCAGTCCCTAACAAATACGGGAACCACAGCAGTTGTAGTCTCGCCACCGCACGATTTTAGCAAAGTCAACCAAGACGTTAAAAACGCCATCCAACAATCCCATATAACCGCAGAAACTTTCGCCTCCCAAGAATTGGACAAATGGGAAACCGAAGTAATTGCACGAGTAGACAATAGCTTCCTGGATTGGTACTTCGATTACTTCAATCAAAAAAAGATGGAGTTTACTGTACCTTTTAATTTCGTGAAATCTGCCGTACTCAACAGATTTGACATGACAGCAGCTTCTCAAGCTGTTTCCGAAAAATTAACCGAAGACTTTCAAAGAGAATTTGCTAACCGCGTGCTGGTTCCCAAAAATGCTCAACTCCGATTTCAATTAATCACTCAAGATACTGCTAATTTGTACATAGCCGAAGTTAGCAAGAATGTAAAAGTAGTTCAAAACAATTATAATATACCGCAAGTACAGTGGGACAAATATCTGAATGATATTGCCACCACAATTAGCGACAAAGGAAACATCTCGAATTTATCATTAAAAGTATTAGTTGGCGGCAGTGGCTACTTAGTTGCTAAACCCTTAATTTTGGGAGTCGCAGCTAAAGTTGGCAGCAAAGTTACCGCAAAAGTGGCCAGCAAAGCCGCCGCTAAGGTAGCCACAAAAACAGGCGGTACAGTTGCTAGTCAATTGGGAGTAAGTTTAATCGACCCGATTGTCGGCATCGGGATTATCATCTGGGATTTGTGGGATTACAATCACACAGTAAAAGTAGAAAGACCAATTTTGCGGGAACATATTGTAGAATACTTGAAAGATGTCAAAAAGTCCTTGCTTAAAAATCCTGAAAGTGGAATCATGGCAGCAATTTATCAGTTAGAAAGTGGTCTTCTCAAGTCACTTTAATCATTTGGCGTTGCTTAATACAGGTATGAATTGAAGAGTTCGGAATTGCAATAAGCCAAGTCTGGTGAGTTTTGTAACTTCCGAAAAAAGTTGGTTCATACCGTTAATCAGCAACGTAAAAAAAAGATAAGATAGAGGAACAACTAGAAGAGTTGCAAGATTTAATTGCATATAAAAATATCATAAAATGGAAGAAAGCGCAAGCTGTTTAACTCAACTCAAAAAAATTTAGTTATAATAAAAAAATAAAAAAATTAGAAGTTTTAACAAGTTTTATTACCCAAACTCACAGAAAAGACTTAGCCGGGAATCACGGAATTAAATTTAAAACATCACGGCTAAACAGCTCTCCGCAACGCCTCTACTTCCTATCTCAACCCGAAGCCAAAATATATCAGAATTAGAAAAATATTTGAGGTAGAATTATGATGTAATATTTAAATCCTAGTCAAGTTCCTATCTAATATTCAAAGCTGTTAATTAATTTGGCATAAAGCTAAGGTATAAAAATAGATAAAACAGCGATAATTTATTACACAAAATGCTACTTTTGCCGAGAAATATTATTAAAGCAGAAGCCAGAAATAGCAGTATGATAACTGGTACTGTATCCCTTAGATGAGTGTAAGTCTGTCGCTCAAATACTCCAAAGGAAATGATCGAGCAGGCAGTTGCGATCGCCCCCTGAGACTAAAATCAAGTAAAATTGCCAGTATTAGTCGATCGACCCCCGTTACTCGACTAGATTTTGATTAAAGGTTTGCTATACTCCAGAAATAGACACATATTAACCTTTGGAAAATCAATAGGCCGGAGCTATGACATCCTATGCAACCTCTACAGCAAGAGCCGAGATGAGTGAGATCCGGCGCTTGAAAAACATACTGCCCCCAGAACTCCAAAGTTGGGTAACAGTAGAAAAAACAATAGAAGTTAATCCTACCCTGATCCGCAGCGAAGAAATAGGCAAAGACCAGGTAGAAATCCAAATAGACCTGATCCGCTGGGAACAGCTAGCAATGGATCAGCGCAACCTCCTATTTTGGCACGAAGTCGCCAGAATCCAAAACGACACCATCCCCAGAGACGGTTGGGAAATGGCAGCCCTCGCCATTGGTTTAGGCGGCGCCGTCGGCGAACTTTGGGTGCAAGACGGCTTGCTGCTTTTACTAGCCCTATCCCTTTGCGGCGTCTCCGGCTGGAGACTTTACCAAAAAAATAACGGAGAGAAAAGTTTAAAAGAAGCAGTAGACGCCGATGAAAAAGCCCTGGCCCTGGCCACCCGCTTCGGCTACACTCTCCCAAACGCCTACAAAAGCCTCGGCAGCGCCTTAAAAACCTTAATCGAGCAAACCTCCAAAAAACAGCAGCGGGCTAAATACGAAGCTCGTCTCCAGGCCCTCAAACGCAACGCAGCCAAAGCCAAAGCCAAAGTCAAACCCATCACCCGCGAAACTTCCCAGTCAGAAAACGTCTACAATTCTTAACCTCATCCCCCGACGCTGGTTACGGGGGTTTTCCAGTTAACCGTTAACTGTTGACTTGTGGGTTAGCTGTTAACTGTTAACTGCGATGGCTATCTGGTGCAAGACAGGCACCAAAATAATTAACGACAAGATTAATCTGCCTGAATCCACAAAAATCTTGATTCCGATGTCAAAGTTTGACCGCGACTGCGCTCAAAAATCTTTGGGCAAAAACTGGCACTGGTAGACTTAAGTCTATTTTTGCCTTTGATATCATTCTCGGCGGGCGAGTTTGCAGGCGTTTTTGTAAAGTTTGTATAAAGCTACCCTTTTGTTAACCATAATATTTGGTAAAGGTGGAGCTGCTAGGACAGAATAGGCTAAAGACATCAGCTTGAAATTTGAAACCAGGACTTCATGGTCAGTCAAACCCCAGAGGCAGATTTTCGGGTAACGTACTCAGACGAGATTCCCTCAGTTCACATACCCGTGCGCTTGAGCGTACTTGAAGCTGTAAACTTCAAGACAACCTGCCAGCAACTTTTTTCGGAAAGCACCACCGTTCCCAGCAAGATTGTCCTAGACTTCAGTCAGACGACATTCATCGACAGTAGCGGGATCGGTGCTTTAGTCAGCAATCTGAAATTTGCCAAACAGCGTGGTAGCGACTTGGTGCTCCGAAGCCTCAAGCCGCAGGTGATGGCAGTATTTGCTCTCACCAGCCTAGATCAAGTGCTGACGATCGAGCAGCCCTCTGCAACCTCAACTCCCACAGAGACCAACGCCTCGGACAATCAGCTACCGATGACCCACCCCTCAGTGCAATCGTGGGTGAAGCGGCTGATAGACATTGTTGGGGCAATAGTCGGTTTGATGATTACAGGAATTTTGCTCGTACCCATAGCTGCAGCAATCACTATCAACGATCCAGGCCCGATATTTTTCGGTCAAACCCGCTGTGGCTGGATGGGCAGACAATTTCGGATTTGGAAATTTCGATCGATGTGTACCAACGCCGAAGCCATGAAAGCCCAAATCAAAAACCAGGCTTCTGGCGCATTTTTCAAAAATGACAACGACCCGCGGATTACCAAAGTCGGGCGCATCTTACGCAAAACCAGCCTCGACGAACTGCCGCAGTTTTGGAACGTGCTCAAAGGCGAAATGAGTCTAGTCGGCACTAGACCGCCTACCCCAGACGAAGTTGAGCGTTACGAAGTCCCTCAGTGGCAGCGTTTGGATGTCAAACCCGGGATGACAGGGGAATGGCAAGTCAACGGTCGCTCTCAAGTCCGCGATTTTGAAGATGTCATCCGTTTAGATTTAAAATACCAACAAAACTGGAGCCTTGTGTATGACCTCAAACTAATTGTCAAAACTGTAACAGTCCTGTTTAACAAAAATAGTGGCGCTGTGTAGGAACCCTCAACAACCCACCGCTGAACTTTGAGGTGCTGTTGCCGACGGGGGACGGGAACTCGAACTCGATACTTAGTCAAGCAGACGATCGCTAGCGATACCTACGCTAGCATTAAGTGTTAAAATTCACACGCCCAGAAAATGCACAGCTAGTTGCCAGCTCTGCAATCAGAGCATTAATAATTAGCAATTGGCGAGTTCGAGGTCATACTCGAATGATCCCAGCATGATTTTCGAGGACGAGAAGAACTCACCTGTGTTTAGAAAAGTACCGACTGCTAACACGATCGAAGCTTAAATCACTTCCTCGCAAGCTGACTCGGAAATTTTCCCTATTTAAACGCCCTACCGAGGCGGGTTACAGTATCGGAAGTCTCTCATTTGCTGTGCGAGTAAATGGTGCGAAAGGAATGCTCACCTTGAGGCAAAACGGGCTTCTTCAACTCAAGCTTGACTTAACTAATATGTTGCCAAGACCTTGCCCTCCTTTTTCTCTTCCTCCGCCGCTGAGTACAGCGGTGGTGGGGGCCGACCAGGGGGAAGAAAGATGAAAGACAAGCAACCAAAGGCCGAGTGGCACCTGCAGGTTGAAACAGACCTGAATGCTTTAACATCCGTTTTGGAATGGTTGGAGAATATCGTTTTGCCCATGATACCAGCGGATTTCTGGTGGCAGTGCCGGCTGATAATCAACGAAGGCTTTACAAACGCTGTCCGCCACGCTCACCAGAACTTGCCCCCCGCGACGCCCATAGACATTGAGGTAAAAGTGTTTGCCGATTACTTAGAAATTAGGATTTGGGACAGGGGTCAACCGTTCAACCTCGAAGCAAAGCTGCATTCGATCATGCAAGAGCAGCGCGATCCTTTGGACAGAGAAGGAGAAAGGGGACTGGTTTTCATGTACAAGCTCACAGACGATCTTCGCTATATCCGTACCGAAGATCGCCGCAACTGCCTGGTAATGCGAAAAAACATTAGCTGAGGGCGCGATACCCGCCCGGTAAGGGCGGCTTCTTTCCCAAAGAGTGGAAGATCCCCTCGCCCCCTATTGTCCTACCCGGCACCCAACCACATCCTCTGCAATTCTGCGGGTGCAGGCTCGATGCACGCGGCTGGAGGACAATTTGCTTCAAAATAAATATTATGCGTATTCTAATTTATTCCTATAACTATTATCCAGAGCCGATCGGCATTGCCCCCCTGATGACAGAACTAGCGCAAGGCCTAGTCAAGCGCGGCCACCAAGTCCGAGTTGTCACAGGAATGCCCAACTATCCGCAGCGCCGGATTTATCCGCAATATGAGGGCAAATTGTACCTCACCGAAGAACACAACGGCGTCACAATTCAGCGCAGCTATCTGCGTGTCAACGGCCCCCACCCCAGCCTCCTAGACCGACTTGTGCTAGACGGCAGTTTTGTCGTCTCCAGCGCCGTCCAAGCCTTCAGAGGCTGGCGTCCCGACGTGATTTTCTCTACAATGCCCCCTTTACCGATTTGCGTCCCAGTCGCCTTTTACGGCTGGATTCGCGCTTGCCCGATCGTCCTCAACGTTCAGGATATCGTCTCAGAAGCAGCCGTGCGCGTCGGCTTGGTCAAAAAAAACGGACTGCTAGTTCGCATTGCTGACGCTTTGGAAAAATTGGCATACAGCACAGCCAGCCAAGTCAGCGTCATCGACAGCGGTTTTATCAAAAAATTGCACTCTCAGGGAGTACCACCGGAAAAAATAGTTTGCGTGCCCAATTGGGTTGATGTCAATTTCATTCGCCCCTTACCCAAGGAAACTAACTCATTTCGAGAAACTCACAAACTCAAGGGAAAATTTGTCGTTCTTTATGCAGGCAATATTGCCCTCACTCAAGGCTTGCAAACAGTTGTCCAAGCAGCGGCTCGTTTGAAACACCTAACCGAAATCGCTTTTGTAATTGTGGGGGAATCAACAGCCTTGGCGCGCTTGCAACAAGATTGCGAAACTTATAAAGCTAATAATGTAATGCTGCTACCCTTTGAACCGCGAGAAAAATTGCCCGACTTGTTAGCTGCTGCTGATGTTAGTTTAGTCGTACAAAAGCGCCGCGTTACTAACTTCAATATGCCTTCAAAAATTCAAGTAATTCTTGCCAGCGGTCGGGCAATTTTGGCTTCGGTTCCCGAAACTGGTACGGCTCAGAAAGCAGTGCAGCAAAGCGGTGGCGGGGTGGTTGTAGCGCCGGAAGATCCGCAGGCTTTGGCCGAGGCTGTTGAGGATTTGTACTTGCACCCTGCTAAGGTCGATGCCTTGGGGGAGCAAGGCAGAAATTATGCTGTGGAGAATTACGGATTTGAGGAAGCTTTGAATCATTATGAAGCTTTGTTTGCGGCGGTGGCAGCGAGTCATTCTGAGAAAATATTTGCGCCCCTGCCAAAATAAGATAAGCGCTTGAAACCGTGCCTACTTAGAGTGCCAAAAGATGTTCCTAGCAGTACAGAAACAACGTTCGTTAACATAAATACAAAAAAAATGAAAGACTGATGGTTGAGCGATTGAATTCCACAATATACAAGAACCGGAACTGTCCTCGCAGCCATGCAGAAAGCCCTGACTACCGCGATTAAAAGTAAAATACAGATTACTGAAAAAGACTTTTGACTTCCCGTTACAACCATTTTGATTAAATTTTTTAGAAAAAAAGTTTTCTGTTGAATTAACAAAATAATCATAAAAAATCCCAGAGAAAATAGCAGCGGCTCAACGACAAAATAACCTTTGATGGCACTGACTAAAAATAGAAAAAATGAGATAATTACCAAAAATAGCAAGTTTATTAGACTAATTGTTCAGGTAGGAACTGTTTTGAATATTCCAGGAGTTACCAGAAAAGATAACGTATCTACCAAACAGCCGATCGCCCCCTTCGCCCCCTTCGCCCCTCCCCATCCCAGAAGTCACCACACCCCTGCGTGCCCGACACCGCAGCCGATCAAAACAAAACGCTAAAATAGTAGCTCATACAATTTTGGAGTTAATATTTGACACTTGCACCCGCGCGCGAAAACGTTCTAGCTTGGCTGTCAGACAAAGTTCCTGCTGCCCGCATCAAACATATTCTGGGAGTCGAACAGACAGCAGGTGACTTGGCTCGCCATTACGGCCTCGACGAAGCAAAAGCCCGATCGGCCGGTTTGTTGCACGATTTGGCAAAATACTTCAAACCTCACCTGCTGCTACAAATGGCCCAGAAGGAAGGTTTAGAGTTAGACTCAGTGTTGGAAGCACACCCGCATTTGCTGCACGCAGACGCGAGCGCGATCGTCGCCAGAGACGAATTCGGGGTAGTCGATCGAGAAATTTTGGACGCAATCGCCAATCACACCCTCGGCAGACCAAACATGAGTCAGCTCAGTTGTACCGTATTTGTAGCAGATACCATAGAGCCGAGCCGCGGCAACACAGCCCAACTAGAAGCACTGCGCGAGGCAAGCTTGCAAAATCTTTATGCAGCCGTGTGGCAAACTAGCGATTATTCTCTTAAATATTTGCTAGAAACTCGCTGCTACATCCACCCCCGCACCGTACTTACCCGCAATTGGGCGCTGCAAATGGCTCGCGAATCGCCGGAAACAGGAAATTCGACAGAAAAGTCGATCGAACAAATCACAAGTTAAAAGTAAAATTTATCAGAAATCCTGTCCTTACTTTTAGCTTCAACCTAACTCCTATTTCCCGTCTCAAACTGCCAACAACCGAAAGCCAATAGCGCACCCATTTCCCCTTACCCGATCACTTAGGAAATTAAACACTTAATGTCAGATCTAACTCAACTCGAATACTCCAGGGCTCAGTCTACAGCAACGGGCGGCACCTCCTCAGACGAAGCCCGTGGTCTGATCATGACCGTTGCCCAAGCAGCCGATGACCGCAAAGCAGTAGATATTGTATTGCTCCGGGTGGCAGAAGTCTGCTATTTGGCAGACTACTTTGCGATCATCACCGGATTTTCCAACGTGCAGGTACGAGCCATCTCCCAAGCAATAGCAGACCAAGTGGAAGAAGAGTGGCAACGCTTGCCACTGCGTACACAAGGCCTATCAGACGCTAGTTGGGTAGTCATGGACTACGGCGACGCAATCATTCACATCTTGAAGCCTCAAGAGCGGGAGTTCTACAATTTAGAAGCGTTCTGGGGACACGCCGAACGCATTGACTTTTCCCCCGCGCCGTGAGGATGGCTAATGTGAAAAACGTTTCTGCTTCTATTTGTCCCGTTCCGCAAGAACAGCGACCCATCAATGAATACCAAGAACTTAAAGAATCCTGGTTTTTTAGCTGGGTAACACTCAATTGGCCAGGATACCTGGCAAAACTAGCTTGGGTGTGGGCTTGGAGTTGCTTGGTATCGGGGCCGATAGCTGCTTCTAGCTTTGCTCCTGTCAAGTATCCAGCTCAGTTTGTCCTCAGCAGTGCCGCAGGTGCCGGTTTTATTCTAGGATTAGCTTTGCTGCGGCTCTACTTGGGTTGGTTCTACGTGCGATCGCGCCTTTCAAATCCCACGGTCGTCTACGAAGAGTCTGGTTGGTACGATTGTCAATCTTGGCCTAAAACTCCCGAAGTTTTGCTTCAAGATCAGTTGATTGTCAACTACCAACTAGAACCAATTCTCAGGCGTCTGCGGCAGACATTTTATGGTTTGACAGTATTGCTGGTTGCCGGGGGACTAACTTGGAGTTGTTTGTAATTGTGAATGGAAGGGAGTTTTGAGTTTTGAGATTGCCGCGCACAGCCAACAACACGCACGGAGTGCATGAGTGAGAAACGATCGCAGAAAGATTAACTTTATAACTCTTAACTGGCAGCTCGCAACTCCTAACTTCCTGAACCCCAATCTAAAATCTAAAATCTAAAATCTAAAATTGATATGACAAGGGGAAAACGAACCCAAGCTCCCGAACTGGAAGTCACATTGCTGCGCGAAGGTATTGTGGAATCGAGGCACCGCGCCCAGGCCGCTGTCTGCGACAACCGCGGGCGCGTTCTGTCTGTTGCTGGTAACTCGGAAACGGCCTCATTTGTCCGTTCTTCACTCAAGCCTTTTCAAGCTTTGGCGGTGACGGCGACTGGCACTTTAGAACGCTACGAATTGACCGATCGAGATTTAGCGATTATTTGCAGTTCCCATCAAGGTACGATCGAGCAATCGCGACAGGTATTTAACGTCCTGTGGCGCTGCGACATTGACCCATCTAAACTTCAATGCCCCATTCCTGAAGGCAAAAAGAGCGCCCTGCAATACAACTGTTCCGGCAAACACGCCGGTATGCTGGCTGTCTGCCAGCAACTGCACTGGCCTCTGGACACTTATTTGCGCCGCAAACATCCTGTCCAGCAGCTTATTTTGGGCAAAGTGGCTGACTTGCTGGCCATGCCTGCCGAAGAGTTTATCAGCGCTCGCGACGACTGCGGCGCTCCTACCTATCTGTTGCAGTTGGGGCAAATGGCGTCTTTGTACGCTCAGTTAGCCTCCGGTAACAATGTGGATATGGAGCGGATTGTCCGCGCTATGACTCACCACCCGATGATGGTTGCTGGTGAGGGCAAATTTGACACGGAACTGATGCGCTTGACTCAAGGGGAATTGGTGAGCAAATCCGGCGCCGAAGGGGTGCAGTGCATTGGCCGCGTTGGCGAAGGCATGGGCTTGGCAATTAAGGTGACGGATGGGGGAAAGCGGGCTCAATTTGCTGTGGCGATTCACTTGCTCAAGCAGTTGGGGTGGATTACTCCGACGATCGCCGAAACTCTTTCGGAAACTTACCTCACTCTCAGCGAGTTCAAGCGCTTGGAGGTAATCGGGGAAGTTTCGATGCTTTAGGGCGATCGAGACTCTGAGCCGATTTAAGCAACCCCTCCCATAATCTAAAAAGTTTTTTTGATTTAGGGGTTGCAATTTTCAGAAAGATATGTTTATATTAAAGAGAGACAAAGCGACGCGGGATAGAGCAGCCTGGTAGCTCGTCGGGCTCATAACCCGAAGGTCAGTGGTTCAAATCCACTTCCCGCCACCAAATTAAACAAGACAAGCCCCGGCAGCCTAAAAGTTGCTGGGGTTTGTTTTATACCGTCTGTTGGATGCCGTCGGCGATCGCATCTTCGACGATTGATAGCGTTTCCGGTTGCACGAGCGACATGATATAGAGGAGACGCCACTGCCGTCTCGAAATCTGTGGGCAATATTAATTCCGATGCTGCCACATTTGATATGAAAGCAGTTTATTTTAGGCGGCAAAAAAAATGAGGACACAGCAGTGCTGTGTCCCTACTGTATATTTGTATTTTTCTAATTGGGACAAAATAAGACCCACCCTCAACCTAAACACTCAACCCTATACTTTTCGACAACCGTTTGTGCAAGCTTTATTTGTCAAAAAATTGCAATCCGATATCCATATTTTTTAACTCAGGATGTTAAATTGCTAAGTCGGCTGAGCTTCCAGCCAATCAAAAATCAGATTTAATTGTTCCAGTGTTACTAACCCGTACTGCCACAGAACCATCGGCAGTTCGCTGGCATCTTGTTCACCGTGTCGGAGAGCAACGGCGATCGCCGAATTCGATATCGCCAACTCTCCCCGCAAATAATCGATAAGTTGAGCCTTTCTCATCACCTTCACCGCCAGTTTTATGCGCTATTGTAAAGATATGTAGCTAATCGGTCTGTATCGGAAGTTTAATTGGTCTAATTGTAGGTTCACAATAGAGAACCTTGTGTGAGGGAAACCGCACAAAACTTGTGATAAAACTCTGATAAAAAAGCGATCGCAGTCACAATAACTCCGAGAGTCAAAAATTGGGTTCCGCGATCGCTTGCTTTAAATGAATTCATTTAAAATTGCTAAAGTCCTAGCTGAAGCTGAACTCCCGCTTCTGTACCGCTGTCGGTTTGTTTTGGAGGTAAAGGATTTCCTTGACGCTGGGCGTCCGAAGGAGTAGTAATAAATTCCAATGGGCCATCGATTTTGAGGCGAAATGTGTCGCCCAAGCTGCTTTCCCTTCTAGCAGAATTAGCTGCCGTTTCTGGTTCACCAATCAAGTTTTGGTAGTCAGAGTCTAAGGTTCTGTCCTCCACAGCCCTCAATGAATCCCCAGATAAAGTCGTTTCCGAATATTGGGGCGCTGGTTGCAGTCTTTGTTGGGCGAGAACCGCCGGGGTCAAACCGATAAAAATTGAGCTCAGTCCGAGAGCAGTGCCAAGAGTAGCAATAACTGCGTTCATCATCCATGCCTCCGCTAGTTGCATCCTACTATGCGCTTATTGTACCGAGTCGGCATTAAGTTGCACTCTATCCAAAGTAGCTGCTTGGGGAGATATAAATTGCAGTTGCTGTGAAAACTTATAATTTTCGCTCGCGCTATCGGAAAAATAGAACTAACCCAGCAACCCGGTTGAAACCCCAGAATACGTCATTTCAGGAATGAGTCAACCAAAAACTCGATTTGTTTGATTAGGGCACCTCAGAAGTGGAAAAAGAGTTAGTGGTGGATGGAAGGGTGGCTATTCACCAATTGGTTTTTTCACGACAATAGTTAGTTACAGCCCGCCAAAATGCTAAAAAAACCCGGTTTCAGAAATCGGTTAAAAAAAAGAATGCAACAGCAGGCAACTTCTAAACCCTTACAGAATCAGTTTTTCCCAATTATTCAATTCTTTAATCTCAAAATCTATAATAGTATGAGCGTGTAGACTGCATGGAGGATTGATACTGCATTCATCTCGATCGCCAATGTTCCCAAAGGTCGCGATCGCGCTAAGATGGCGGTGGCAGTCGTTAAAAATTCAGTTGCCAGCGGCAGATTCCGAGTTATTAACAGCACTGTGCCTACTAAAACCATCTCAACTTCAAAACCTGCGCTCATCAAGTTGTACTTGACAGGAATGTTGTGGGTTCATAATAGTTCTGCTTTACCATGCCAATCAAATATCTGACCGACCCGATTTTAAAAATGTCGGGCAAAGTGCCAATTCGCATCGTCCTTGTTGTGCCTTTTGCCCTCCAGACTTTCGCTGCGGTAGGGTTGACGGGGTGGCTGTCGCTGCGGAACGGGCGCATAGCCGTCAACCATGTTGCCGCACAACTGCGGACAGAAGTCACATCGCGTATCCAGCAACATATTAATAGTTATATTGAAACGCCACACCAAATCAATCAGCTAAATCTCGATGCCATCCGTCTCGGCATTGTGAACGAGCGGGATAGTGATAGTTTGCAACGCTACTTCTACAAACAAATAAAAATTTTTGATAAAATTAGCTACATTCAATTCGCATCCGAAGCAAAAGATTTTATTGGAGTTGAACGCCTCGACGACGGCAAGTTGCAAGTTCAGATTTCTAATCAATCTACTGGCTATAATTTGCATAGCTACGGGCTGTCCCAGTTCGAGAAACAAACCAAGCTATTAAAAACAACTCTCAACTACGACCCCCGCGTCCGACCTTGGTACATAGCTCCGGTGCGGGCCGGCAAACCGACTTGGAGTAAAATCTATAATTATTTTGACGCTCCCAAACTAGCGATTACGGCTGCTCAACCAGTTTATGGCGAGGATGGTAAACTGATTGGCATCCTGGGTTCTGACTTGGCACTTTCCAAGCTCAATCAATTCTTGGAAACTCTAAAAATTGGCAAATCAGGACAGACTTTTATTGTAGAAAGGTCTGGGCAATTGGTGGCAAATTCTACTCAGGAACCGCCATTTATTGTTAGCAATGGTGTTGCGAAACGGATTGTGGCCACGAGCAGCAAGAATGTTCTAATTCGATCGACCGCCCGCTATTTGACAGAGCGCTTCGGAGATTTGCACAAAATTGACAGCTCTCGCCAGTTAGATTTTACGATCGACGGTCAACGGCAATTTCTACAGGTGACGCCGCTTTTAGACAGCAGGGGCCTCGACTGGTTGATTGTGGTGACGGTTCCTGAAGCCGATTTTATGGAAAGGATTAATGCCAACACTCGGTATACTGTGGTGATGTGTCTGGGTGCTTTGGTGCTGGCAACGGCGATTGGCGCTCTGACTTCTAGGTGGATTGTTGTACCGATTCGGCGTCTGAGCAAGGCTGCGGAGGCTTTGTCGCGGGGAGAATGGGACGGGATGGCGGTAGATCCCCGCTTGATGGCGTCTGTAGATCGGGAGGATGAGGTGGGTGTCTTGGCTCGCTCTTTTAATAGGATGGCCGGTCAATTGGAAGAGTCGTTTACTACTCTCGAAGAGCGGGTAGAATCTGCGATCGCCGACAAAAATGAATTAATTCTTTCTCTGAAAAAATCGCAGCAAAAACTGGCTCTCCATCTTCACCAAACTCCTTTGGGAGCGATTGAATGGGATCTCAACTTTGAAGTAGCGGAATGGAATTTGTCAGCCGAAAGAATTTTTGGATACAGCCGCTTGGAAGCAATGGGACGCCACGGAGTCGATCTAATAGTTCCTGAAAGTGCTAAGGACTATGTTAGGCGACTATCTATAACTTTGCTCACTAATCAAGGAGGAATTAGTAGCATTAACGAGAACATCCGAAAGGATGGCAAAATTATTCTTTGCGAGTGGTACAATACGACTTTGGTTGATGCTGACGGCACGATCATCGGGGTGGCATCGCTGATTCAGGATGTGACTGAATTTCACAGTGCTGTGGAGAAGTTGCGGGCCAGCGAGGAGCGGTTTCGTCAGTTGGCAGAAAATATTCATGAGGTATTTTGGAT
This sequence comes from Microcoleus sp. Pol1C5, assembly GCF_036701115.1. Classification (NCBI taxonomy): domain Bacteria; kingdom Bacillati; phylum Cyanobacteriota; class Cyanophyceae; order Oscillatoriales; family Microcoleaceae; genus Microcoleus; species Microcoleus sp. Pol1C5. The sequence goes on from NZ_JAUBQE010000003.1 coordinate 213,188, forward strand.
TAGAGAACCCAATCAAAAGCAGCTACTTTATGTGAGTCCTGCTTGCGAAAAAATATGGAATTTGAGCTGTCAGAGTTTGCAGTCAGAACCGGAGGCTTTTTGGGATGCTATTCACCCGGAGGATCTCGATCGCGTCAAGGCTGCTTTTGAGAAACAGGTGCGGGGCGATTATGACGAAGAGTATCGGGTAGTGCGATCCCCTACGGGGGCTACGCCAACGGAAGGTTCAGTTTGCTGGGTGCGCGATCGGGCTTTTCCAGTCCGCAGCCAAACCGGAGAAATTTACCGCATCGTCGGTATTGCCGAAGATATTACCCAGCGCAAATTAGCAGAAGAATTCCAAAAAGTCGCTCAAACCGCTCAAGCTGCAAACCAAGCCAAAAGCGCCTTTTTAGCTAATATGAGCCATGAATTGCGAACTCCTCTCAACGCGATTATTGGTTACAGCGATATCCTCAAAGAAGACGCCGAGGATTTAGGCTGCGAAGATTTTATCCCCGACTTGCAAAAAATTCAAACAGCGGGCAAACACTTGCTATCTTTAATTAGCGACATTCTAGATATTTCTAAGATTGAAGCGGGTCGGATGGAACTTTACTTAGAAACTTTCAATCCGGTTAATTTAATTGACGAGGTAGTTTCTACTGTCAAACCCTTGGTAGATAAAAATTCTAATAAGTTTGAAGTTGATTGTGGTAGCGACTTGGGAATGATGTATGCTGACATTACCAAAACTCGTCAAATATTGCTCAACCTGCTGAGCAATGCAGCCAAATTTACGGAAGGTGGCACTATTACCCTCTGCATTGAAAGAGTTAAACATGACAGCTTAACAACTCAAGAAATAGCAGAACCTTCCGACTCAATAATTTTTCGCGTAGCTGATACGGGTATTGGGATTCCCCCCGAACAATTGCAGCATTTATTTCAAGCTTTTATGCAGGGCGACGCCTCAACTACGCGCAAGTATGGTGGCACCGGTTTGGGATTGACTATTAGCCGTCACTTTTGCGTGATGATGGGTGGCGATATGCACGTTGAAAGCGAGTTAGGTTGCGGTTCGGTTTTTACTGTGTACTTGCCTGCCCGCGTTGAATTATTGGTCAGCAGTTAGTCTTGCTATCCGGGACGCACTTTTTACACAATAAAGCAGGTTTACGGACAAAAAACCTACGCTTTCAAATAAGTTCGGGGCAATAAACTAAGGTGATGATAGGATACACCACAAGTCCTAATCCTAGCTAATTTCCCGTTTCCGCCGCCCTAAAAGTTGAGCTGTTAATACCCCGCCGACAAAGCCAAAGAAATGCGCTTGCCAGGAAACTCCCGGCTGCGAGGGCAAAACCCCCCAAATTAAACTGCCGTAGAAGAAACCGACAATTAAAGATACCAAAATAGATGTAAAACTGCGTTCAAAATAGCCCCGCAGCAGTAAGAAGCCGAAGTAACCAAAGATTAATCCGCTGGCACCAATGTGAACGGAATAGGGCGCGCCAGTCAGCCAAACTCCGAATCCGCTGACTAGCACAGTGACGGCACTCACGATAAAAAAGTCGCTAATTTCTCGCAGCATGATCAACCAACCCAATGTCACTAAAGGGAGGGTATTGGCGGCTAAGTGAGCAAAACTGCCGTGTAGAAAAGGCATCAACAGGATGCCTTGAAGTCCGTCGAGGCTGCGGGGGCGGACTCCGTAGGCATTCAGCCTGCCTCGGAATACGAATACATCGACAATTTCGATAATCCAGAGGAGGGAGACGAAGCCACCGAGAATGGCGGCGTGGCTTTGCAATTCGCGGGTGATAGCTTTGGTTTCTGGGTTACTCATGGGTTGTGAGGGCGGTGATACCGATTATTTCTCATTGTAGAAGTTTCTGAGCGATCGCGAGCAAAGATTGTTGGGGCGAGGTTTCAGGGTTTTTTGCAGCAGAGCTTATTTAGAAATATGATAAGTTTTATTAAAAGTTCCGCATTTTCACGTATAGGATAATTCGCCTGGATGCCTCACAATAGTAATTGAACTACAAAAGGAGAGTCAACCGAAGGTTGAAGCTAAAACGTAGAAGACAGAATTTTTACCCTATCAATCAATTGTTGGGCTTGAAATGAGGACAGTTTTTAGAGCGCACACCGCCTTTAAAAAAAAATCAGGAACTACTTTTCTCGCCCTAAGTCATTAATTTAAGAAGTTCAATCCGGTAAAGCAAAACGAGATGCTGTAGATACTGATTGTAGATAAAATCGCACAAGCTCTACAGAGAGTTCTTGGCACCTCGTTATAAAAGAGGAACAGAGCAAAATGAACGTATTTGAGCATACAGTTTCCTACCGAACTCTGCCAAATTGGGTAGGGTTTGGCAAACAAGAAACCGCCGTTAATGTCGCTACAAATTCTCAACCTTACGGTCAAAAGCCACACTTTGACCCCTTGCATCCGCTAAAAGAATGGCTTGATAACACTGCAATTAAAAGTCAAAAATTGGCTCGGTTGCTGTGTAAGTTTATTCCCAGCCAGTGTCCGTTTGAGCGAGAAGTCAAAATTGGCGATCGCACTTTATTATCCATTCCGCCGCTGTGCAAGTTAAATCCGCTTTACGAGCAAATCGTTGGGCTGCGCTTTCGTGCTTTGTGTTATTTGGCTGACGAGTGTGGCGAAGATGTAACTCCTTATTGTTAATTCTGCAAAAACTTAAAATTTTCACTGTCTTTTCACCCTCCCTTCTCCTTGTTGGGGAGGGTTTTTGTTTTGTGTCGGCTTTCCAGGAACAAAAGTGCGGTCAATTTCTCGATCGCCCAGTAAATCAGTTTTGAATCAATTCTTTTTTTTCGTGATTGATAGTTATCTCAAGGGTGGTTGTTTGGGAGACTTTTGTCAGGAGGAGCCCGGTTAGGTCAAACAACTATCAAGAGAGGATAATAGGTAGAGCGTCAACAGAAGCGTGAACTGCATTCGTAGGAGGAGTGGCTATGACCCCTGAACAAAAGGAGCGTTTTAAAGCTTGTGCTAGCTTAAAACCGGGATGCTGCTGGTTCGCCTCTTGCCTAACTTTATTGGGTAATCTCCCAAAAGATGTACGGTTTTATCCCCTCTAGAGCGCTATGAGCTAGATACCATGAGAAAAGTGTCAAGGACATCACCAATCTATGTCGGTTGAGCAGTGGAGTGAGGCAACCCACAATTAAAGTTCAGTTTTACTCCCTACATTTTTCCCAAAATTGATAGATTAGTAATTGGGGCAAATATTTAAGCTTTTTCAAGAATATAACTAACACAAAATGTCAAAATCACGAACTCGGTAATTATCGATCGCAAATTATCAAATATTTTACGTCTATAACTAATATCAAGTGTTAAAAATCAAGTTTTTCGCAGTAATTATTGCGCTTTTATCTTTTATGGCTGCACTCATGCTATCAGCTCAAAGTTCTCAGGCTGTCAATGAACTATATGTATTTGGGGACAGTCTTTCGGATATGGGAATGGTGTTTCGAGCAAGCGGGGGTCAATATCCGCCTCGTTCGACTTACTTTCAAGGGCGTTACTCGAATGGTAAGGTTTGGGTAGAATATCTTGCCGATCGCCTGAAGTTGCAGCCTGAACGAGTCACTAATTTGGCTTATGGAGGTGCAACAACGGGGAGCGAACGCAATAGCCTTGTCCCTGGTTTGTTAACTCAAGTTCAGTCATGGACTAACTCCCAAAAACAGGCAAATCCTCATGCGCTGTATGTACTGTGGGCGGGGGCAAATGACTATTTGCAGGGGGGAAATAATGCGAATATTCCCGTTGAAAATGTGGCGAGGGCGATCGCATCTCTTGCTGGTGTGGGTGCCAAAAATATCCTGCTAGCAAATTTACCCGATTTGGGGCAGTTACCGGCGACGCGAACAGGCACTAATTCTGCAAGGCTCACTGCATTAACACAAGCACACAATCAGGGTTTGAGGCGAACCGTTAAGGTATTAAGTCAACAGCATTCTGACTTAAAGATTGCGACTCTGGATGCTCATGCGCTTTATCGGGAAGCCATTGCTTCTCCGGCTAAATATGGCTTGACTAATGTGACGAGTGCGTGTTTATCGGGTGGAGGTGTTTGTGGTAGCCCCGATCGATTTTTGTTTTGGGACGGAATTCATCCGACGACGGCTGCACACAGGATTTTGGGGGAAGCGGCGTCGGCTGTTGTGCAGGAAAGCGGGATCATTAAATCGGAATTGGGGATGCTTCGGTAAACTATTTTAAGGCTTTCCCGGCGAGCGCCACAAGAGCGGGATGCTCCCAGATTAAATTAAACAAAATTTCGTCTGCCTCAGCAGAAAAGCCAGATATTTTGTTAGATACCCGGCTTTTTCAAGAAGTCTGGGCTTGAAAGAGCGATCGCATTTAAATACTAAAGGGAGCGAATCACTCGTTGTTCGAGAATGCGTTTGCCTTTGTTATAAATACTAAGGCTGGCTCCTGTAACAATGTAATCGTAGGTGCCATTTTTTGCCACGTAACCAGTTCCCTCTTCAGTACGAGCACGCAGGGCGATCGTGCTGCCGTTACTCTTTTTAACGCCATAGTAATATAGTTGATTGGCGTGGTTGTAGCACAGATAAATCCGAAAGTTGCTGGTCTCGAAATAGTTTTCCACTTTCTGTCTTTTGCGAGCACAAAAATCCCTCACCAGTTTTTGGGGGGTGGATACATTAGCTATTTGTATGGTTTCAATCGGAGACTGAGTGCGAGACGCTGTTGGTGCAGTGCTTGTGTTCGATTGTCCTAGAGCAAAGGTTGCCGCTGGATTGCTGGCAAATAGCATTAAACCGAGTAAGCTGGTTTGTGTGAGTCTTGCTGTGAAGTTCATAAGTCATTCCTTTAAAATATGTTGATGCGTCTAATCTAGGTAAGTTGGATTGATTAGGGCGATCGAACAGTACAGTTTTCACAATTGGCCTCAAGGAGGAAATCCTTCCATGGAATTTCCGTTTCCCCTGAGATCGGGCACTATTCTCAATAAGTTTTTAGGGGCAGGCTAGAAGCCCGCCCCACAAGAGGATTGGATGTATAGTAGAAAGCTCGTTACTGAAAATGATATTTTTCTGTGAGTTTCCCTGCAACTGACTAGCCGACGGACAATTAAAAAACTGGCACTTTGGATTGCTGAGAAGACTTATGTACTAACAGGCGATCGCGAGGACAAAGCAGAGAATTATTTTAAATAGTGTGCGCCAACTGCGGGCGCTGATGCTAGTTTTCATCAATTTCGATAAGTGCGATCGGGTAGTCCTGCATAGTCAGGACTACCCTATATAAACAGATTTAATAATACCATCAGACCAAGAATATCTCTAGGGAAAAAAACTCTTTCATTCTCTAAAACACTCTCCAATCACATGGGCAGCTTTTTGGTATTTTATTCATGAGTATAACACCAGTTTATCTATGAAATAAAACCCCTAATTATACTGCCTATGCAGGACTACCCAAAATGGTTAGTTTAAATCTGCCAGGGAGAGGGATTTACGATGGTTAACTGCTGAAGCTGCACTGAAAGCAGGTGTGGATGTGTTGTTGACTCTTCACTCTAATGATTTTACTCGACTGGCAGAGGATGTCAGGCAGTTAGTGCAAGTGCCGGGTTAAGCCGATCGCCCTTGGTTTGAAAAGGGCGATCTCTTCTCTACAGGTGGTGCTGCATAAATTTGGGAATTGATGCTACAATTTAAATAACAAACCCTTCGTCAAAATTATTGAATGAATCACTTAGAAATATTACAACTTTTTAACGAAAAAGCCGAAACTTTAAACCAGTATAAAAGGTTTATGGCATCACTTCCTGGAAGAAAAATTGAATTTAAACAAAGCCCTGAAACATTGGGAAAAAGTCAAGTTACAGTTGAAGGACCCGATTATGAATCGATTGCTGCTTGTGTTTTAACAATAAGATTTTTTATTCAAGACAACGAAGCTGTATCCTTTCGTAATATGAAAGCTGTTTACGATGAGTTAGCCACATCTCAAGAAAACAAGAATGACTTTAACCAAATTAGAGATAAGTTAAACAACTATCTTGATAGTGACTCACCTTTTGTAAGGCCAGCTACAAACGCTAACCCAGAATGGATACTTGCTAGTGACCTGAATGAAACGTTTACAGAACTATTCAATGTTGCTATTGATTCTGGTAATAAATTAACTAAGAGGGAAATATTAGAGTGGTTTCTATATGGTGAATACGCCCACGCTAATAAAGACAAAAAAGAAAAGTTAAAGCAGCTTTTATCAAGTTCTGTAAGTGCTGCTTTTGCAAACTACATATTTACGGGAATCTTAATTCAAATTATGAGATGTATTTTTGCTGTTGCAGAAATTAACCAAGATGTGATTAGTGAAATGGAAGGATGAGTTTTTTTAGCTAGCAATTAGTGTAAGTAAGGTGGGCAAATGCCCACCCTACCAATAAACTACGCGCCGACAGATTCCTTCGCTGCGTACAGCACCTCAACGGTAATCTTATCAATCCCCCGATCGCGCGCGAACTTCTCAGTATTCCGCTTCACCTTACCCCGCACAAAACCAGGGATTTTATTCAATTCTGCCTGTCCATCCTTCGTCCAACCCATATCAGAATCAGCCGAAATTCCCTTGGTAATCACTTCCTTAGTATCGTGGCCGCCGAAGATTTCCAGCAAGTGGTCTTCCATTCCCAAAGTGAAGGAATTGTAGACCAAATCTACGCACTGATTCGTACCTTCATAACCCAAAAATGGCTTGTAGCCGATCGGGAAATTTTGAACGTGAATCGGTGCAGCAATTACGCCGCAGGGAATATCCAACCGCTTACCGACGTGGCGTTCCATTTGCGTGCCGAAAATCGCCGAAGGTTCCGCTTTGGCGATCGCATCTCCGATCGCCCCGTGATCGTCCGTCACCAGCACTTCATCGCAATACTCGCTAACCTGTTCCCGGAACCAGTCAGCGTCGTGTTTGCAGTATGTTCCAGCCCACACAACGTGGATTCCCATCTCGCGAGCCAAAATCTTCGTCATCGCCGCAGCGTGCGTATTATCGCCAAATACGACGGCTTTTTTGCCGGTTAAGTTTTGGCAGTCGATCGATCGCGAAAACCAAGCAGCCTGCGACACAAATCGAGTTTGTTGGTCAATAAAATTTTCGTAATCAACATCCGCACCTTGAGCATTCAAAACTTGCTGAATCTTGCGGATACAGCGCGCCGTTTCCACCACACCCATCGGCGTAATATCCACCATTGGCGTGCCGAATTCTTTTTGCAAATACTCCCCGGCCATCATCCCTAATTCCCGATAAGGAACCAAGTTAAACCAAGCGCGGGGCAGTCTTTTTAAGTTATGAACCGAAGCACCTTCGGGAATAACTTCGTTGACTTCAATGCCCAAATCTGCCATCAAACGCTTCAACTCGGTGCAGTCGTGCTGGTTGTGGAAACCCAGGGTAGACATACCGATAATGTTGACAGATGGTTTTTCGCTTTTGGCTTCTACTAAATCGCCTTTTTTGCGGGCTTTGTTTATGTAAAATTGGACGATTTGATCCAAAGTGCGATCGGCAGCTTGCAGTTCGTTTACCCGATAATGGTTAACATCCGCCAGCAATACGTCGCCTTTGGCATCCAATTGAGCTCGCTCGACGAAGTTTTCCAAGTCTTCTTGCAGAATGCTGGAGGTGCAAGTCGGGGTGAGCACGATTAAATCTGGGTGCTCTTCTCTGTCTTTGCGGGTGATGTTGTCCACCACCCGTTCCTGCGAACCCCGCGCCAGTACGTGTCTGTCAACGACGCTGGTAGTTACCGGGGTGAAATCCCGTTCCCTCTCCAGCATGGAACGCATGACGTTGAAATAGTCGTCTCCTATGGGTGCGTGCATGATCGCATGGACGTTTTTGAAGGAAGTGGCCACGCGCAAAGTGCCGATGTGGGCTGGGCCTGCGTACATCCAATAAGCCAATTTCATAGGTATTTTTCCTGGTGCTGGTTGAGAATTGCCCGATCGGGCGATTACTGCTAAATTTTAAGGTTGTTTCTGATTTTCTCACCGGATGAATCCTTGAGAAATACTAATTTTCTGAGAATTTACAGATTTAGGAAATGCTCAAACCCTTTGCCTGCTTGGGATTTGACTCGCAATTCAAACAACTTTACCTGGGTTTTATGGCAATAATTCTTAATCTTTCCTCAAATTTTCTTAAGAGTTAGGCAAATTTGATTAATGTAGGGTTCGCTGCCGCGCACCAGACAAGGTGCAATAATTCTGAATTTCTTGTCAAATTTACTCTGGTCAAACGGTCAGTTAGTATTGTTAATCGATCTGTCAAAATAGATAGAACTGAAGGAAATTTCCGATTCCGAAGCAACACTTACTTCACTCAGCACCTCGGTTGCGAATTATAGTTAAGATTTGCACCGGCCAGTTTTTTTGAAGCACCGCAAATTCATACCCGATCATCGGAAAAAATAAATCTTTCAGCACTTGCATATTTTCACGAGATGTGGTGACGCTCCACTAAAGTCAAGCGATTACTTGGAATCTGAGAGGATTTAGTTGTCAGCATGGCGATCGAGCATTAGAGTAAATCTTTGCACAAATCCTGTATTTGTGATTTTGTTTACCTAACTGCTGAGGTGACGAAAGCCCCAGCGTGCTTTTGTCAGCAGTAGCTCTTTGCTGTCAAGGCCTGCCTACCCACACATCCCAAAAGATAGCTCTTGAGCGATAATGAAGAATAACATAGGATTTACGAAAAGAAACCCGATTTACACGATAAAATCTTGGGTTTGTCAACGACTAGCAACGAAGGAACCGGGTTTCTAGCCCGCCGCGCGTCAGTCCTGTAACATTGACCAAGCACACCTAATTTGAGAGAACCCAACTATGATGGCAATTCCCGGCGTTGCAGTTCTCGCTCTCATTTATGAAAGCAGCACTTCCCTGGTTTACCGCGGCCACAACGAGCAGAACAACCAACCTGTTATTATCAAACTTATCAAAGAAGACTATCCGACTCCTGAAGAACTGAATAGATACAAGCGCGAATATGAGATCACTGCCAACTTAAGCCTGTTGGACGGAGTTGTGAAAGTGTATAAGTTGCAACAGGTTAGAAATAGTCTGGCAATGATCTTAGAAGATTTTGGCGGGGAATCTTTAAAAATATTTATGGGTTCTCAAAAGTTTACCATTTTAGGATTTCTGACTACGGCAATCAAAGTTGCTGAAACTTTGGGAGAAATTCATGGGAAAAATGTAATTCATAAAGATATAAACCCTTCTAATATAGTTTTTAATCCTGCTACAGGACAAGTAAAACTAATAGACTTTAGCATTTCAACTGCATCCAACCTGGAAAATGTTCCGACTAAAAATCCCAATTTTCTAGAAGGCACTTTAGCCTATATGTCGCCCGAACAAACCGGCAGAATGAACCGGGTAGTCGATTACCGCACCGACTTTTATTCGCTCGGCGTGACCTTCTATGAAATCCTGGCAGGACAACTCCCTTTTTCCACTACAGATCCCATGGAGTTAGTTCACTGTCACATTGCCAAACAGCCAGTACCTCTCGCTGAAATTGCCCCAGAGATTCCTCAAACTGTTTCAGATATTGTGATGAAATTGTTAGCAAAAACTCCTGAAGAGCGCTATCAAAGTGCTTGGGGACTAAAAGCAGATTTGGAATCATGCCTGTTTCAGTGGCAAACATCTGGGGTTGTTTCTGAGTTTCCTCTCGGCCGCCAAGATATTTCCGACAAATTTCAAATACCTCAAAAACTTTACGGCAGACAGCGAGAAGTTGAAACTCTTTTAGCGGCATTTGAACGGGTAGCAGCAACAAATAATCGAGGCTACCGCAGCGACGATTCTCAAATTTCTGTCATCAAAAAAGAGAGCAAATCGAAAAAAGAAAGTCCCTTGTCAGTCCTGGCGAGAGGACAGCATAAATCCCGCAGCGAGATGATGCTGATTGCCGGTTATTCCGGTATTGGCAAATCTGCAATGGTGAAGATTTTAGACAAACCCATTACCCGCAGGCGTGGATATTTTATTTGGGGAAAGTTTGACCAGTACAAGCGAACTATTCCTTACTCTGCCGTTGTCAGCGCTTTTTCGGAATTGGTGCGGCAACTGTTAACTGAAAGTGAGGCTCAATTAGCAGTTTGGCGGGAAAAACTCCGCAGTTCCTTCGGTCAAAACGGACAAATTATTATTGATGTTATTCCCGAAGTTGAACTAATTGTCGGAGCTCAGTCTCCTGTAGCTGAATTGGGGCCGACGGAATCTCTGAACCGCTTTAATTTAGTATTTCAAAATTTCATTCGCGTATTTTGCCAGCCAGAACATCCGCTGGTCATTTTTCTCGACGATTTGCAGTGGGCTGATTCGGCTACTCTCAAGCTGATCGAATTGATGATGACAGATGAAGCTACGCAATATCTGTTTTTAATTGGTGCTTATCGGGATAATGAAGTTAGTCCTACTCATCCTTTAATGATGACAGTGGAGACACTGCGAAATCAGGAAGCTATCATTAATCAGATTGCTTTGTCACCGCTGGGGGTGGAAAACATAACTCATTTGATTGCCGAGACTTTGCACAGCGATCGAGAATCTGTGAAACCGTTAGCTGAATTAGTAATTAGCAAAACAGACGGCAATCCTTTTTTTGTAAATCAATTTCTGCAAACATTGTATCAAGAAAACCTGCTAGTTTTTCACCCGCCACAGTCGGGGAGCAAGGGCGGCTGGCATTGGGATATGACTCAAATTGAGCAGTGCGCTATCACTGACAATGTAGTAGATTTGATGGTACAAAAATTGAGAAAACTGCCAAGTTCAACGCAGCAAGTTTTGCGTTTAGTGGCTTGTTTGGGGAACGAATTTGACTTGAATACTCTTTCTTTAATTCATGAAAAAGAAGCCTCGGAAACTTTTTCTCACCTGTTGCCCGCCATTAAGTCAGGACTGATTCTGCCAACTTCGGAATTGGAAAGCAAGTCATTAGATTACGTGCTGTTTCCGCTATTAATTCTGAATTATAAATTTTTGCACGATCGCGTACAGCAAGCAGCTTACGCTCTGATCGACGACTCGCAAAAAAAGGCAGTTCACCTGAAAATAGGCAGGCAAATCCTAGAAAACACCCCGGCGGAATATCGCGCTGACAGAATCTTTGAATTAGTCGATCACTTGAATGTGGCTCGATCGCTAATTAAAGACGATCGAGAATTAATTGAACTGGCAACGCTCAATTTAGACGCGGCCCGCAGAGCCAAAGATGCCACTGCTTATGTTGCTGCCTTGCAGTATTTGACCGCAGGCATGGACGGTTTGAGCGCCGATATTTGGGATGCCCACTACGATTTAGCCTTTGCCTTGCACATGGAGCGGGCAAATGTTGAGTATTTAAACGGTTATTTCGAGAAGTCTGAAGAATTTATTAATATAACTCTGGAAAAAGCGCGATCGCCCTTAGAAAAGGTAGAAATTTACAACCTGCTGATCGTGCAGTACACCCTGCGGGCGAAGTACGAAGAAGCCGTTAAAGCCGGAATCCAAGCTTTGGACTTGCTAGGCATTGACTTGCCGCTAGACGGGCTACAAAAAGTCATATCCGAAGAATTTGCAGCAGCTACAAATATTTTAGCAGGTAGAGAAATAGCTTCCCTAATTGACGCCCCCGAAATGACTGTACCCGACAAAAAAGTTGCAGTCAAATTAATTACCAACTTGCTGACATCGGCGTACCTCAAAAATCCAGACTTGTGGAAAGTTAGCGTTTTAAAAGGAGTCAATCTTTCTCTACAATACGGTTTAGTACCCGAAGCCTCTCTTTGCTATGCTGGCTACGGTATGTTCTTAAACGCAGTTTCGGGAGATTACAAAGCTGCGTATCAATTCGGCTTGCTCTCGCTGAATCTCAGCGAAAAATCTGGCAATATCGGCTTGAAGTGCAGAGCTTGTTCATCCCTGGTCAGTATTTTTTATTACTGGTTCAATCACATCAAAGATTCCCACGCAATCAGCAATGAAGGATATCAAGCAGCTTTAGAATCTGGAGATTTAGAGTATGCGGGTTATATCCTGTCCAACCGCATAGCTAACTCATTTTTTCAAGGTAAAGAAATCTCGCAAATTCTTGCAGACACGAGCAGATATTTGCAGTTCAGCCAAAAAACCAAAAATCAGCTCGTAACCGATATATTATTAGGGGTAGAGTTAATCCTGCGTAACTTGAGCAAACTAACTCCTGAAAAGTTTGTATTTGAAAGCGAAGATATCAGCGAAGCTGAATACGTACACAACTGTCAAGCTCATCAAAATTTGTACTCGCTCTGCCTTTATCAGATTCGCAAATGCCAGGTAATGTACTGGTACGGTAACTTCAACGAAGCGCTACAACTAGCTTTTGAAGTAGAAAAACAGCTATCTTTTATTACCGGAGCGATACCCGCTACCGAATGGAATTTTTTCTTTTCTCTAACTTTAGCCGCCGTTTTCCCAAATGTTTCAGAAGAGAAGCAAAAGGAATACTTGGAAAAGTTAGAGGAAAACCAAAAACAGATGAAAATTTGGTCAGATAACTGTGCCGAAAATTTTCTGCACAAGTATCTTTTAGTACAAGCAGAAATAGCCCGAATTTCCAAGAAAGATTCTGAAGCTGTAGAACTGTACGATTTCTCTATAAATTTAGCCCAAGACAATGAATTTGTTCAAAATGAAGCACTAGCTAATGAACTAGCAGCTAAGTTTTGGTTGAGTAAAGGCAAGTATCAATATGCCAAAATCCACTTGCGCGAAGCTCACTCGTGCTACTTGCGCTGGGGTGCAGTTCGCAAAGTAGAAGATTTAGAACAGAAGTATCCGCAGTTGCGGGAAATGACGCCGCTCAACGGAAGTTTTAACAACAATCAAACTACCACAACTATTCATACTTCTACTGGCAGCGATGCGAGAGTGCTGGATTTGGCAACGGTAATGAAAGCATCTCTGGCGATTTCTAGCGAAATTGTCCTCGATAAGTTGCTGGCTTCTCTGATGAGAATCTCCTTAGAAAATGCGGGTGCTCAATTAGGTTTTCTGATTTTAGTTAGAGATGGTCAACTGTTGATTTCAGCTAAAGCGTCAGTATTTACTGAAGATGTAGCTGTGCTGCAATTTACGCCTGTTGGAGACTATCATGATTTACCTGTGACGGTGATTAATTATGTGGAAAGGACTCGCTCGGATTTGGTGTTGAGCAATGCGGCGGGTGAGGGACTATTCACAGCAGATCCTTACATCGCTAAACACCAACTGCAATCTATTTTGTGTACTCCCATCATCAATCAAGGCAAACTGATCGGCATTCTTTATTTAGAAAATAATTTGACTGTCGGAGCATTTACTCCCCACAGATTGGAAGTTTTAAGGTTGCTTTCTTCCCAAGTTGCTATTTCTTTGGAAAATGCTCTACTTTATAATTCGGTTGAACAGAAAGTGCAAGAGCGGACGCAGGAGTTAAATGAAAAGAACGAGCGTTTAGAACAAACTTTGCGCGAACTTAAACTAACTCAAGCTCAATTAATCCAAACAGAAAAAATGTCGAGTTTGGGGCAAATGGTCGCTGGTGTAGCTCACGAAATTAATAATCCTGTAAGTTTTATCTACGGCAACCTTAATCCGGCTAGCGAATACGTTAAAGACTTGCTAAAATTGATTGAGCTTTACCAGCAGCACTATCCAGAACCTGCTGATGAAATTCTAGAAGAAATAGAAACAATTGAGCTGGAATTTTTGAGCGAGGATTTGCAAAAGCTGCTGGATTCCATGAAAGTAGGAGCGGAAAGAATCCGGGATATTGTGCTGAGCTTGCGGAATTTCTCGCGCCTCGACGAAGCGCAAATGAAGTCGGTAGATATCCATCAAGGCATCGACAGTACGGTGATGTTGCTGCAACCGCGCCTGAGAAAAGAGGGCGGGCGTTTGGGAATTGAGGTGATTAAAAATTACAGCACGCTACCCCTAATTACTTGTTATGCGTCTCAGTTGAATCAGGTATTTATGAATATTTTGACAAATGCGATCGATGCTCTCCTCGTCGCAAGAGATGCCCCGGAAAACTCTCATCAACAGCCTACGATTACAATTTCTACAGAGGTGACTGATAGGAATTCTGCCATAATTAAGATTGCCGACAGCGGGCCAGGGATGAGCACTGAGGTGCTGCACAAGATATTCGATCCATTTTTTACAACTAAGCCCGTGGGTTCGGGAACTGGTTTGGGATTGTCTATTTCTCACTCGATTGTGGTTAGTTCTCATGGCGGAAAATTGACTTGCGTTTCTGCACCTGGAGACGGGAGCGAGTTTATTATTGAAATTCCGATCGCCCCCAGGCAAGTTTTGTAATCGGCGCTACCATCAACCCAAATCCCCAAATCAAATCCAGTTAGCAACCCTTAACAATTCGGCCACGCATTGCGTTTACTAAACTTTGAATTCGCAATTTAAACTCGGCGAAAACTCTGTCGCCAAGTCGAGCCATCGGGTTTCGACAAAAGGGCTATCGCCCTTTTGCAGCGGCACTGAGGGCTTTTCATCGCGACGAGGTGGGAAGGCTCCGATAAAGCATAAAAAGTATCATATTTTTCATTAAAAAAGTAAATATTGTGTGTATCTTCACGATCGAACTCTAGATAGTAGATCATACTAAAATAAAAGTAATTTCCGATCATGAAGATACGTCACTTCGGCAAAACTCAGGCGATCCCATTGCAGCTCATACTGATCGTGCCATTTGTTTTGCAAATCTTTGGAGCGGTCGGTCTGGTGGGATATTTGTCGTTCAAAAATGGACAGAAAGCGGTAAACGACCTGGCGAATCAGTTGATGGATCGAACCAGAATTTCGGTGAATCAACATCTGGAGGCTTATTTATCTATTCCACATCAAGTGATTCAGATTAACGCCGATGCGATTCGGATGGGATTGCTAGATGTGCGCGATCGCCAAACCCTCGGTAAGTATTTCTGGCACCAAATGCAGGCCTATGACCTGAATTACATCGGCATTGGACTGACCACGGGTGAGGGAGTAGGAGCCGCACGCTACGACCCCAGAACCGTAGTGATTGATGATTGGAGTCCCAAACCGCCGAATAATGTCACCAACTATGCCACCGATAACAAAGGCGATCGCACTCACGTCGTGACTATTTATGATTGGGACAACTTGCAAGAACCCTGGTACACCGAACCAATGAAAGCAGGTAAACCCATCTGGTCGCGGATCGTCACCGTAAATTATCCCAATCATCCCTACATCGCTGCCTCCGCTGGTCGCCCCATCTATGACGCAAATAATCGCTTGCTAGGAATGGTTGGAGTCGATATCCATCTGTTGAAACTGAGCGATTTCTTACGGAATATAGATGTCAGTAGCTCAGGGCAGGTTTTCATCATGGAACGAAATGGGCTGTTGATCGCAAATTCTGCAAAAGAACAACCCTTTACCACCGTCAAAGACGAGATTCGGCGTTTGAAGGCGATCGACAGTCCCAATCCCATCGTGCAGGGAATTGCCAAACAAATCCAGCAACGCTTCAAAGGGTTTCAATCCATTTCTGGAAACACCGATCTCCGACTTGATTTTCAGGGAGAACTCTACTATGTGCAAGTCACTCCCTGGCGCGACCAATATGGATTGGATTGGTTAGTGGTGGTGAGTGTGCCAGAAAGCGAGTTCATGGCACAGATTGATGCCAATACTCGCACCACAATCTTGCTCTGCTTAGCAGCATTGGGGGTAGCTTGTGGGATGGGCGTTCTCACCTCCGGCTGGATTGCGCGTCCGATTCTGCGACTGAATCGGGCGAGTGAGGCAATAACATCTGGCAACTTCGACCAAGCTGTAGAAGACAGCCGTATTCAAGAACTCAACGCCCTTGCCAACTCCTTTAACCACATGGCAAGACAACTGCGCGAATCGTTTACCGCCTTAGAAAAAAGTAATGCAGAATTAGAAGACCGGGTGGAAGACCGCACCGTTGAACTCAAAAACGCCCTAAGTGAGTTGCAACGCACCCAATCACAGATAATTCAGAGCGAAAAAATGTCTAGTTTGGGGCAACTGGTTGCGGGAGTCGCCCACGAAATTAACAACCCGGTCAACTTCATTCACGGCAACCTCGTCCATACACAGCAATACACCCAAGATTTGTTAGAGTTCGTGGAGCTTTATAGACAGCACTATCCTAACCCTGCTGACGAAATTCAAATCGCAGCCGAAGAAATCGACCTGGAGTTCTTGCAAGAAGACCTGCCAAAAATGCTGTCTTCGATGAAAATGGGTACCGATCGCATCCGCCAAATTGTCCTATCACTACGAAACTTTTCGCGGATGGACGAAGCAGACTTTAAACCAGTGGATATCCATGAGGGTATTAACAGCACCCTACTGATTTTGCAACACCGCCTCAAAGATAGACCGGAACGACCGTCTATTAAGGTGATTCAAGACTACGGTTCCCTACCCCTGGTGGAATGCTACGCCGGACAACTCAATCAGGTGTTTATGAATATTCTCAGCAATGCGATCGATGCTCTCCTCGTAGCAAGAGATCACCCGGAAAAATCTCATCAACAGCTTGCTATTACAATTTCTACAGAGGTGACTGACAGGAATTCTGTCATAATTAGAATTGCCGACAGCGGGCCGGGGATGAGCACTGAGGTGCTGCACAAGATATTCGATCCATTTTTTACAACTAAACCCGTGGGTTCGGGAACTGGTTTGGGATTGTCTATTTCTCACTCGATTGTGGTTAGTTCTCACGGCGGAAAATTGACTTGCGTTTCTGCACCTGGAGAGGGGAGCGAGTTTATTATTGAAATTCCGATCGCCCCCAGGCAAGTTTTGTAATCGGCGCACCATCAACCCACAGCATGGCTGAAAGAGTAATGATGTTTCAGGGAAAATTGAAGAACAAACCTCTCTACCTCTGTTTATCTGCGTAAATCAGCGTCAATCCCTTGTCCAGAGCGGTAAATACATTCTCTTTTTTTAACTGCCGATGAGGGCAGATAAACACAGATTAACGCAGATGAATTAGATTAATTCCGGTTGCACCGTCTGTAATTGTTGACGCTTCGGCGAAGCTAATCTGCCATCGCTGTTGAAGGAATTCATAAAATAAGTTAGTGATAAAGTTTCCAGCATTCTCGCGCAATTTCCCAATCCTCCTGCGTGTGAATGACCAAAATTCTCACCGCTGAATCCACTGCCGCAATATCTTCATCCACTGGCGACTGTTGGTTCTTCTCCCCATCCAATTTTAAACCCATAAATCCAAAAGCTTCGCAAGCAGCCGAGCGCACAACAGCAGAATTTTCCCCAACTCCCGCCGTAAAAATCAAAGCATCCAACCCTCCCAAACTCGCCAGCATTGCCCCAATTCCAGTGCGCAAACGGTGAATGTAAATATCCAAAGCAAGTTGAGCTCTCTCATTACCTTGGGCGATCGCATCTCCAATCTGCCGCATATCGCTAGATACCCCAGAAATCCCTTTTAAACCAGAATTACGATTGAGAATATTATCTAATTTTTCAGAAGTTAAATCTTCTTGCCTTAACAAATGAATTATAATCCCAGGATCGATCGAACCCGATCGACTTCCCATCATCAAACCTTCCAAAGGCGTAAATCCCATCGTCGTGTCAACACTCCAGCCACCGCGAATGGCTGCCAGAGAACATCCGTTGCCCAAATGACAGCTAATCAACCGCAAATCTGCCAAATTTTTACCCAGAATGTCGGCGGCCCGACGCGCGCAATATTGATGGCTAATCCCGTGAAAACCGTAACGCCGAATCCCATTTTCCAGCCATTCATAGGGGCCGGGATACACAAAGGCTGCGGGCGGCAATTGTGCGTGAAAAGCTGTATCAAATACTGCTACTTGCGGCACTTTTTCGAGGATTTTTTCAATCGTTTCGATACCTTCGAGGTTGACCGGATTGTGTACGGGGGCGAAAACAGATAAACGGGCGATCGCCTTTTTAACATCCGGCGAAATTAACGTACTTTGCTGATAATCTTCCCCGCCGTGTACGACGCGGTGGCCGACAATATCAATCTCCTTTAAATCATTAATAGTTTGAGTTCTTCCCCTCCAAAGAGTGTCCAGCATTCGAGAAATAGCATCTTGGCGAGACTCGGATGCAAACTCCTCCTCAAGCCGATCGCCCTTTGCTGTTTTGACTTTCAACTCTGCTATACCCTGCTGGTGAGTCCAATCAATTTGAGCCTCCCAGAGGGGTTGCAAAGGTCGATCGGGCAGGACATCGTTTAACTCGTAAAGACAGCTCTTTTGACTGCTAGAACCCGCATTTAACACCAGTATTTTCATGCTTTATTATGTCCTGTTGATTCGTTCTTTCGATCGCTAGGCGATTGAAATCGCGTTTTGTCAAACTTTCGTCCCTGCAGAGGGGGACTAAAAAATCTTGAGACTCAGGGAAAAATATTAAGAAAAATGTCGAAAAATTAACTGTTAATGCAATCTGTAGCTAACAGTTGCATTTTTTTGATATATCTTCTCTGCAGATTTTCATTTACTAAAGTTTAAGGAGCCGATCGATGTTTACACCAATTTTACTTGCCACTGTCGCCAGAACCGTAGAGTGGAGCCCCACGACCGGTTTGATTATGATTCTTTGCAATATTTTAGCTATTGCGATCGGCAGATCAACCATTCAAAAGCCTCACACAGGCCCAGCCGCGCCCTCATCGGGTTTGGTCGGCGGCTTGAGCTTGGGTGCACTTGTGGGAAGTCTCTGCTTCGGTCATATTTTGGGAACGGGTACGATTTTAGGATTGTCTTACATAGGCGCGATTTAGTTTCAGACTGTAGGGTGCGCCCCCGCACCTTACCCGCAATTTCAAGTACCGGGTAAATTGCGGAGAGTTTCAT
The DNA here is from genome assembly GCF_036701115.1 of Microcoleus sp. Pol1C5. NCBI lineage: Bacteria > Bacillati > Cyanobacteriota > Cyanophyceae > Oscillatoriales > Microcoleaceae > Microcoleus > Microcoleus sp. Pol1C5. The sequence goes on from NZ_JAUBQE010000003.1 coordinate 232,159, forward strand.
CCATGTACGATCGATCGCCCAAAACCTCCAGCAGCGGCCCGCGCACGTCAAACTTAACAATACTGACAGAAGCTGCTAAAGCGGCAATGCGATAGCGATAACGTCCCAAATCGATCCCCAACAAACTGCACAGAATAATTCTAATAGTCGCCTTGTGCGAGACAACCAAAACATTACCAGTCTTGTACTTTTCCTGAATTTCTGCGATAACTAAGGACGATCGGCTAGCAATTTCCACGGAAGTTTCGCCGCCATTCGTCGGTGCATTCCAAGCAGGTTCAGTCAGCCAGTTAATATAATCTTCTTCGTATTCTTTTTTGACCTCTTCTACTGTTTTGCCTTCCCAATCACCGTACTTAATTTCCCTCAGTCCGTCGCGAAGCTGCATTTCAATTCCCACAGCATCGCACAAAGGTTTTGCAGTAGCAATTGTGCGTTTCATCGGACTGACATAAACAGCATTCCAAGGCAATTTTGCGTAAGTGGCGGCAAACTGTTCTGCCATTTGAGAACCTTCGGGCGTTAATTCTGGGTCGATCGCACCGCAGAAGCCGCCTGTTTGGCTGTAAGTCGTTTCACCGTGTCGTAGAAAGTAGATTTTTAAGCTCATGAGTTAATTTTGTGTGAATTTTACTATATTAGCAAAAGAGTGTAAAAAACTCCTTCAAATCATTGAGTGCAGGATTATCCCAATCCCAAATATCTTTTTTGCGTTCCATAACATAATTAAAATGTAACATACTGCATTTTTTTTCAGCTTGTTTCCGATCCTGATTTGAGCAAGTATCCAACCTCACATAGGTGTTAACCCAGAATTTATCAAAATCTTTCTGCTTGATTTTCTTTCCCTTGCTTTCTATGCAAGTTTTCCAACTATACAAACAATCAGCATGAGGAGATTCTCTCGCCTTTATTGCCTTTAAAAGCGTTTCCAGTTCGCCTTGACCTTCAAAATTCGTAAAGTAACAAGCTAATTTTGCCTTTGTTCCATTATCTCCAGAAATATCGATAAATTGTTTAGTGCTTGATAAAGTTTCAGCTTCAAACACCTGTTTTATACATTTATTTACGAATTCCAGCCGCTCTGGCTCGGAATAGTTGTCAATATCAATAATAATTCCAATTTTTTCTATATCTCTTTTTTGAAGATCCGCTTCTACATCTTTTAACGTAGTTATTAACTTGGTTTCGCTCAAGCCTTCCAAACTTTCATAATCATCTATATAAATAGGTGATCCTACCTCGATATCGCAGTTTAGTTTCTCAACCATTGCCTGCATAAAAATTGCATCATTTTTACTTTCTACTATGACAATCTTACTCACCTCTCACTCCTTTTTGATGTTCTAGTGCGTAATTCAAAGTTTCCAAATCGCGCCTGATTCCGATTATTTGATTTGTTTTGAGTTTCCTTGCTAGTTCAAAATATGCGCTGCTGCATTCCTTAGTTTGTTCTAAACCCACCTCAGCAAATGCTTCAAGCATCTCTAAACTGTGCGTTGTAGCAAAAATCTGGGTATCCAGTTCAACCGCTAACCGAAATAACACTCTCCAAAACTCCGGCTGACTTGTATGGTGAATGCCATTTTCTATCTCATCGATTAGCAATATTTTATATTTATTGTTTACCAGTTTAAGGATTATTTCTGCAACTCTGTTAATGGCATCTCCAAACAATGATAAAGGCAAACGCTGTTCGCCTTTTCTTCTCAAGTAGAGCGTGGGTTCTCCAATCGAAAAACTCTCTACTGATTCTATAGAAGAGTCTAAAACTTGAAAAGCTTTCAAAACTTCACTATCTTTGTCATCCAAACGCGCTCGATCGTATGCTTGTGTGAGCTCATTGCCAGAAGTTTTGTTAAAACAGGGAATAATTGGCACTTCATTATTATTAGGAAAAAGCTCATAAGTCGTTAAACGCTTGGCAGAAACTTCTGTGAAAAACGCAGTAGATAAATCTTCGTTTCTGATAAATTCAAGAAGTATAATATGTTTCAATGAGTTGCTATCTAGTGTAATTCCTAATCTATCGGTATTATTATTGTCATCTGTCCCAATAATTAATATGGTTCTCTCTTTTTTAAGCCCATAAAATAAGTTATCCCAGATTCTATCTGGCATGGCTTCTATGGCTTTTGATGGCTCTCTTCTAAGTTCTCTTAGCATTGCTAGACTGCCAGCGTCAGGAACAACATTGAGAAAAAGTGCTTCTAGCAAGACTGTTTTGCCGGCATTATTTTTACCGCCGATTAAATTTACTCTTTCAAACCCAGAAATTTTGATTTGCTCAAAACACCTAAAATTTTGGATTTCTATTTCTTTCAGCATTACAGCTCCTGTTGAATTAATCTAACTCATCTGCGTTAATCTGTGTTAATCTGCCTGTATCTGCGGTTAAAAAAAGAGAATTTGTTAACCGCAGATGACAATAGATTAACGCGGATTCACGCAGAGGTCGAGAAGCGATCGCACCTAGCCCGGTGCACCCGATCGCACGGTTTGATCTCCTGTCGTTGTCGGATCTTTCGTTTCCTTCGGCGCTTCCGACGAAACCGGGCCCGCGTGCGGCCACTTCCAGTCGCGGATTTCCGGCATATCATCGCCGTGTTCGTTGATATAGTGCCTGTGTTCGATCAGCTTGTCACGGATAGCTTGTTTGCCGTAAGCTGCCACAGAACCCAGTTTCGGAACGCGATCGAGTACATCTGCAACTAAATGGAATCGATCGAGGTCATTAATCACCACCATATCAAACGGCGTCGTAGTCGTTCCCTCTTCCTTGTAACCCCGAACGTGAATATTCGGGTGATTCGTCCGGCGATAAGTCAAGCGGTGAATCAGCCAAGGATAGCCGTGAAAAGCAAAAATCACCGGCTTATCTTTCGTGAACAAAGTATCAAAATCCTTGTCAGACAAACCGTGGGGATGTTCGCTAGCAGGTTGCAGCGTCATCAAATCCACCACATTCACCACCCGCACTTTTAAATCGGGATAATCTCGGCGGAGAATGTCAACAGCAGCCAAAGTTTCCAGCGTCGGAACATCACCCGCGCAAGCCATCACCACATCCGGTTCGCCGCCTTTATCATTGCTGGCCCACTCCCAAATGCCGATGCCGGCGGTACAGTGTTTAATCGCAGAATCCATATCCAAATACTGCAAGGCCGGCTGCTTCCCTGCAATAATCACGTTGACATAGTGGCGGCTGCGGAGACAGTGATCCGTTACTGACAGCAAAGTGTTCGCATCTGGCGGCAAATAAATCCGCACAACCTCAGCTTTCTTGTTAATTACGTGGTCGATAAAACCCGGATCTTGGTGAGAAAAACCGTTGTGGTCTTGTCGCCAAACGTGAGAAGTTAGCAGGTAATTCAGAGATGCGATCGGCCGGCGCCAAGGAATGTGACGAGTAGTTTTCAACCACTTGGCGTGTTGGTTGAACATCGAATCGATGATGTGAATAAACGCCTCGTAACAAGAGAAAAAGCCGTGGCGTCCCGTCAGCAAATAGCCTTCCAGCCATCCCTGACACATATGTTCGCTGAGGACTTCCATCACCCGGCCGTCGGGGGAGATGTGGTCGTCTTCGGGCAAAATTTCTCCCGCCCACATCCGGTTCGTCAGTTCAAACACCGGATCGAGGCGGTTTGAGGCCGTCTCGTCGGGCCCGACAATGCGGAAATTGGCGTTTTCCTGATTCAGTTTCATCACGTCTCGCAGGAAGCGGCCAGAAACGCGAGTTGCTTCTGCCATTACAGTGCCCGGTTTTTGCACGTCAACGGCGTAGTCTTCAAATTTCGGCATTTTCAAGTCTCGCAGCAGCAGGCCGCCGTTAGCGTGGGGATTTGCCCCCATGCGTCGAGCTCCCTTGGGTGCGAGTTCGGCCAATTCGGGAATTAACTTGCCATTTTCGTCGAAGAGTTCTTCCGGCTTATAGCTTTTCATCCAATCTTCCAGGAGTTGGACGTGTCCCGGCTTAGAAGCCATTTCCGAAAGTGGGACTTGGTGCGATCGCCAATAATCCTCTGTTTTCTTACCGTCTACTTCCTTCGGCCCCGTCCAGCCTTTGGGAGTTTTCATCACAATCATCGGCCACTGGGGACGGCCGGAATAGCCCTCCGTCCGGGCTTTTTCCTGAATCGCCTTAATTTCGCCGATCGCGGTATCGAGAGTTGCAGCCATCAACTGGTGCATGGTTTCCGGGTCTGAACCTTCTACCCAATAAGGTTTATAGCCGTAACCGACCATCAAACTTTCCAATTCCTCTTGCGGAATGCGGGCCAACAGAGTTGGATTGGCAATTTTGTAGCCGTTCAAGTGCAAAATCGGCAACACAGCCCCGTCGCGAACCGGGTTGAGAAACTTGTTAGAGTGCCAGCTAGCAGCTAGCGGGCCGCTTTCGGCTTCCCCGTCGCCGACAACGGCCGCCACTATCAAATCGGGGTTATCGAAGGCCGCCCCGTAAGCGTGGACGAGGGCGTAGCCGAGTTCGCCGCCTTCGTGAATCGAACCGGGGGTTTCCGGGGCGACGTGGCTGGGGATACCGCCGGGAAAGGAGAACTGTTTGAACAGCCGTTTGATACCCTCTTCATCTTCGGAAATGTTCGAGTAATATTCGCTGTAAGTGCCTTCAAGATAGGTGTTCGCGACCAAGCCCGGCCCGCCGTGTCCGGGGCCTGCGATGTAGATGGTGTTGAGGTCTTGGGCTTTGATGATGCGGTTGAGGTGAACGTAGATGAAGTTGAGGCCTGGAGTGGTGCCCCAATGTCCGAGGAGTCTCGGTTTGACGTGTTCGATTTTGAGGGGTTCTTTGAGTAGGGGGTTGTCGAGGAGATAGATTTGTCCGACGGATAGGTAGTTTGCCGCCCGCCAGTAGGCGTTCATTTTGTGTAGTTCTGAGTCGGAAAGCGGCTTTAATTGCGGGATCTCGGTTGTTCCTAGCATCATCAGCGATTGACTCCTAAGTTGTGCTTGTTTTGTAAAGTGCGATCGACAAGTGCGATCGATATTAATTTGTTATTTGTGACATTTTGTCTTTAAACTCCATGTCTTCCACGCAAACTATTGAATTCTAGCTCGTTTATGCCTCCATTAAAGTTTAAATCAATATTAATTTCTGGCTAAACATCGCATGACTTTGATGCAATAAAGACCGCTACTGGCGGGGATCAAGGAATTCAGCAATACATAATAGGATTTACACAATAGTTTTTGTAGGCTGTGTACTCCGCACTGAGCCGTAGTATATGTTGCGAGTGGTAGGATGTGTGGTGCCAGTCCCCAAAAAGATACTTCTAAAGGTAGAAGCCATAAGGATTTATAGGTAAAGTTAATTTCACTTTGTGCCTGCTGATGGCTGATACCAGTTATTAAAAAAAATTCAACTTTAAGCAATATCCAAAGCTTTATGTTCTCAGTCATTCCCAATTTAAAAATCTAAAATGTCAAATGGTATGACTCGTTTTGTGTTAAAGTTTTTTAGGTTCGTTTAAGCTCCGGGTAAAAGGGTGAGCCATTTTTAGAATAAGAGAGAATTAGCCAGAAGTTAAAAAGATATAATGCTATTTCATTTGTGAAAGGGCTTTTTTATGAACCGCAGAGGGCGGAGAGGGCGCAGATGAAGAGAGGAGAGAGAAAGGCATTGCGTATAATAGCAAATACATATTATCTATCTAATAATTAACGCAAAATTTAGCTAACACCTGGCAAGGAATGAGCCAAACTCTTGGTGTCTGTGGCGGTGATGCTTGTATGAGAAATACTCGCATTCCTATTTGGGAACTGGTGAGCTTTCATCGTTTGGGTATGAACGAGTCTCGACTCTTATATAACTATGCCACACTAACTGCTTCTGATTTAGCAAATGCGTGGGCTTATGCAGCAGCTTTCCCAGATGCAATTGAAATAGCTATCCGCGAAAATGACAAGAATTGAAATGATGGCGCGTCTTTATACTGACGAACAATTTCCCAGAGATGTTGTAGAATTGCTGCGCCAGATGGGACACAATATTTTGACAGTGCAAAAAGCCGGAAAAGATAACCAAAAAATTCCTGACGAAGAAGTGTTAACTTTTGCAGTCAGTGAAAATTGAGCTGTTTTAACTCTAAATCGCCGTTATTTTATCAGACTGCACAGCTTACAGTCGGACCATGCTGCAATTATTGTCTGTAGGGAAGAGGATGATTTCACAGAATGGCTGCTAACCTTAATCAGGCTATTTCCTCACTTGCAACATTAACAGGTCAAGTGATTCGAGTCGATCGCACTTTCGCGACTATCTATATCTTAAGCGATCGCCACAAAGTAAACTCAAGCAATCTCAATCCGAAAATCACTGCATCGGTTTGATTGCTAGCTAGATGCCATCGCCAATATTTCCCGCTGAAAAAACTTAGGAGGCGACTAAAACAGGACTCTCTGAAATCCGGCAAACATTGGACACAGTTGGCTGGTGGGCAACGACTCGCACTTCGTGAGGATAGCGGGGACGGGGGTCATTTTCTAACCAGATGGGCGGTACCATCATCACTTCATAGTAAGCGATCGTATGCAAAACCCCAGGCTGGGACTTCAACTCTACTGTTAAGCCCGCTCGGTACTCAAATGCTTCTTCCCAGTCTAGGTTTCCATTCATATCCATATTCATATCCATCGGGATCGCGCCTCTTAATCTTGTTTCTTTTCTCAATTGTAGAGCGCTACATAAAACATTGGGTACTTTCTGTTGCTTATGATACAATTTGTAACCTTATATATACGTTCCCTGACAATTGAACAGAGAAGAGCAATTGTCAATAAGTAAATAGGATGATTTGGCCCACAGGTGACAAGCAAGCCCAAAAGCTAGGCTTGACAAGAGTTTGAGTTGATACGTCTCAAAAAAAATAGGGGCGATCGCACCGCGCAGACGTTTATGAGACAAAGGAAAAGAACAGAAGAGAATTTTAAGGACGGAAGTACAAACCTATTTTTGCCAGCTTGTCTAATATTTTATAAATAAAGAAACTCGGTTTTTTTAAGAAACCGGGTTGCTGGATGAGTGAAAACTAAACTAATTTCACTTGGTTTTCTTCTTGGTCGCAGTCGCCGTCTTTTTAGCAAGCGAGAGCCTTCTTCATTTCTTTTGGGCAGGTGTCTAATACTCTAAGTAAAATATGGCATAATATAAATATTAGTTTCATAGCTTTGCACCTATGACCGCCCAAATAACCCTAAATCTGCCAGATGAAGTCTATCACCAAGCAGAATTGCTAGCGCTGCAACGCCACCGCACCGTGAGTGAGATTCTAGTAGAAACTCTGGAAAATTTTCTCTTACCAACCGCTAAACCAGTATCAGCACTGTCTGATTCAGAAGTAATCACTCAGACTCAACTCCGGCTGCAACCAGTCCAAGAACAACGATTGAGTGAATTGCTAGACCGCCAACAATCCGGTACGATCGCATTTGTAGAACAGGATGAATTGCAGGCATTAATCCACATATATGAAACTCGACTATTGCGACAAGCTCAAGCCTTAAATGAAGCTGTGCGGCGCGGCTTGATCGAACCATTAAAAGGATAAGGAAAATGGCGATTTCCGAACAAGTGCGATCCAGAGTTCGCGCACAAGCTCAAAACCGATGCGGTTATTGTCGCAGTTTACAAATGTATGTTTTGGGAATTCTGGAAATTGACCATATTATTCGTAAAGCGATTGGCGGTAGTGACGAGGAAGAAAATCTCTGGCTGGCTTGTAGTCTGTGCAATAATTACAAAGGAACCCAAACTGAGGCATTCGATCCGGTCACGCAAAAACACGTTAAGTTGTTTAATCCGCGCACTCAACAATGGTCACAAAATTTTGCTTGGAGTGAAGACGCTACAGAAATTATTGGACTTACAGATTGCGGTCGCGCCACAGTCACAGCACTACAACTAAACAATAATATTGCTGTTAGTGTCAGGCGTCAGTGGGTTAGTGCTGGATTGCATCCGCCAACAGACATTTCTCCTTAAAAGGTTTGAGGGTCACAAATGGTCGATCGCACATATCGCCTTTGTGGTGGCCCAGGAGATTTTAGACCAGCGCAAGGTCAGGGATATGGGGTTTGGGCGCTCGGCGATGAGGAAGCTGCCCTATTATAAGTAATCAGGCCAAATTAATTACATAAAGACTCTTGACGCTGTAAAGCTTTCAGGCGATATGAGTGTGTAATTAATTCTGCACAACTACTTAGTCGGGTCCAATTCACCGCGCTTGTTTTGGGGAGTCGCCCACTTTTTGAGGGTGTGATGGGGTAAGAATGTGGTTGAATTCTTGTAGAACGGTAAAGTGTTTTACAGACGATTTAGCCTGCTGGCGAACCGTAACACAGGGCTACTTACCATAGTACATCGCCCGTTTTGTCAATATGCTGAGTTTCGTTGGAATTTATTACTTGAGCTATCCCTTCGGAGAAATCAGCAGCTTCATCAAATTGGCATTGAATTACTATTTGACCTTTTTGATTAACATACCCCCACCTCTTGTCAATTTTGACTCGTGCCAAACCTTCGCAGTGTTGGCTGGCTTCATCAAAGTCTAGATTACCAAGCAGGCGACCTGTTCGATCAATATATCCCCATTTCCCATTTATTTTGATTGCTGCAAGCCCTTGCGAGAAGCTAAGTGCTTTATCAAATTCAGGATTTATGATTATATTTCCGCTTTGATCTATATAACCTACTTTTTGAGCATCATTTAAAATAGGAATTAAGCCATCGGAGAATCTCCCAGCCCATTCAAATTGAGGTTGAATAAGCATTCTTCCTGTCTTGTTTATATATCCATATTTATTGCCCACTTTGACCCTAGCCATACCGTTAGAGAACTTATCAGCACTCTCATATCTAAATTGTATGTCTACAGTTCCCTGACTATTAATACAGCACTTTGCTTAACGATTAGGTACAATAGTAGAGGTGATAAGAAAGAGAAAAATGAAACCCTACTCCCTAGATATGCGTCAAAAGATCGTGGACACAAGGAGAAGCAGGTAACACCTCTATTAGGAAAGTAGCAGAAAGAT